>JAFVSB010000192.1 GCA_017503945.1 Clostridia bacterium | reverse complement strand
GCAGAGAAAAAAGCCATCGAAGATGCGCGCTATGTGCTTCCCAATGCTTGCGAAACCAAGCTCATTGCCACATTCAACGCCCGCAGCCTCATCAACTTTTTCCATCATCGCTGCTGCGAGAGAGCACAATGGGAAATTCGCGACCTTGCGTGCGAAATGCTGCGCCTTGTAAAAGAAGTGTGTCCCACCATATTCAAAGCAGCAGGCCCCCGATGTGTGTCGGGTGCGTGCCCCGAGGGCAAAATGACATGCGGCAAGGCGGCCGAAAAGAGAAAAATCTTTCTTCAAAAGGATTGATAGTTGATGAACAGGGATTTTAAACTGATCGTTATAGAGGGAGTGGACTCAAGCGGCAAAGCAACCCAGTCTGCTATGCTTAAGGAAAAAATAGCCTCGCTTGGCAAAAGGGTTGTGTCTGTGGAGTTTCCAAACTATGCAAGCGATAGCTCTGCCGTTGTCAAGATGTATCTGGGCGGTGAGTTTGGCACCGATCCCAATGCAGTGAGCCCATATGCTGCATCGATGCTCTTTGCAGTAGACCGTCTGGCTTCGGTCAAGGTCACATGGAAGGATTTGTTCTCTGGCAATAGCATCGTCATAGCCGACCGCTACACCACCTCCAACATGGTGCATCAGGCTTCCAAGATAGCCGATCTCGCCCAAAAGAGCGAGTTTCTCGATTGGCTCTATGACTTAGAGTATGGCAAGCTTTCGCTGCCTGAGCCTGACATGGTCATTTTTCTTGATATGCCTGTGGAAAATGCGTGCGAGCTCATGGCAAACAGAGCCAACAAAATAGATAACTCCTCGGTCAAAGATATTCATGAAAGCAACAAAAGCTATCTTAAGCAGTCATATGACAATGCCGTGTTTGTTGCCGAGAAATACAACTGGAACATAGTGCACTGTGCCAAAGACGGCAAAGTGCGCTCGATTGAAGATATTGCCGATGAAGTTTTTTCAAAGGTGCAGCAAATTTTATAAAAAATCAAGGGGCGAGCAATCGCCCCATAAATATGCGCTTGTAGCTCAGTTGGATAGAGCGTCAGACTCCGACTCTGAAGGCCGTGCGTTCGAATCGCATCAAGCGTATGTAGTGTGACAGGACTCGAACTAACATTGGTTTCACATGACAAATTTACCTGAAACTACAGTAAATTCCTTGAAAATACGTCAGTATTCCCTGCGTAATTTACTTTGTTTCAAGAAAATTTGTCTATGTGAAACTGCCAAGCACCTGACAACTTGAAATTTTTATTAAGATTTTAGTGCGGCAGGTTGAAGGCGGGCTGGCGCCCGTCAAAACCGACAAACTGAAAGCTTTTAAAAATTTCAGTTGTCAGGCAGTGAGAGTTCGAGTTCTGTCACACTAAAAGGAACACCACAAGGTGTTCTTTTTTTATAACTATTCACCCCAAACCCATTGACAAAATATGATATTGTGAGATATAATATACTGTATGATTTTATGCAAATATTAAACGGAGGTACAACCATGTCCGGTCATTCCAAATGGAACAATATCAAACACAAAAAAGAAAAATCAGATGCGCAGAAAGCCAAAATCTTTACCAAAATGGGCAGAGAAATAGCAGTTGCAGCCAAGGCAGGCGGGCCTGACCCCGAGGTCAATGGCAGACTCAAAGACGCCATCGCCAAAGCACGCTCTTTCAATATGCCCAATGACAATATAGCCCGCGTTATCAAAAAAGCAGCAGGCGAACAGAACATGGATAACTACGAGGACATCAGCTACGAGGGTTACGGCCCCAGCGGTGTTGCCGTTATTGTAGAAACTCTTACCGACAACCGCAACAGAACTGCAGGTGACCTTCGCCACTATTTTGACAAATTTGGCGGCAATCTTGGCACCAACGGCTCTGTTTCATGGATGTTCGACCAAAAGGGCATTATCATTGTGAACAAAGCCGATTCTGTAGATGAAGACGAGCTCACCATGGACGCTCTCGACGCAGGTGCCGATGATTTTGCAGCAGAAGACGAATTTTATGAAATATCCACCTCTCCCGAGGATTTTCGAAGTGTGAGAGATGCTCTCGAAGCCAAAGGCTACACCTTTGCATCGGCAGAGCTTGAAATGATACCGCAAAACACCATCACTCTCACCGATGAACACGACATTCTCATGATGGAAAAGCTCATAGAGCACCTTGAAGACAATGATGATGTTCAAAACATATATCACAACTGGGAAGAAGCCGAATAATAATACAATCAGGAGGCACAAAAGTGGAAAAATTTCTGATAAACGGTGGCAAGCCTCTGTGTGGCGAGGTCCACATAAGCGGTGCCAAAAATGCTGCTGTTGCAATATTGCCTGCCGCCATTTTGGTAGATGGCAAGTGCACAATTGAAAATGTTCCCGATATAAGCGATGTTGACAGTATTCTCAGCATGATTAGCTCTCTTGGT
>JAFVSB010000191.1 GCA_017503945.1 Clostridia bacterium | reverse complement strand
GAAACTCTTTTGTCTGTGTTGATTGATTTTTTTACACAAGATGGAGGTCTTTTGTGCGTGCCAACACATACATGGGACAGTGATGTGTATGACCGAAGAACTGCATACAGCTGCCTTGGTGTCCTGCCGAAACTTGCGGCAGCGCATCCCGATGGCACAAGAACCCTGCATCCCACACACTCTATGGCGGTATTTGGTGATAGTGAAAAAGTGGAGCGTTTTATAAATTTTGAAGCAATTGCTGACACGCCTGCAAATCCCCAAGGGTGTTATGGTAAGCTTTTTGCTGCAGACGGGTATGTTATTTTAATTGGTGTGGGACATGATAAAAACACATACCTTCACTATGTTGAAGAGTCCCTTGAAACTCCCCATCGCTTGACTGATTATATGGTAGAAAAAAAGATTATTCACAAAGACGGAACACAAGAAAAGCGTTATTTATACTGGTTTGATGATAAAATTCCTGATGTTTCGGTGTATTTCCCAAAGTTTGAAGAGCCTTTTCGACATTATGGATGTATTGAAGATGGCTATATAGGCGATGCCAAAGTGCAAGTGTGCAGTGCAAGAAAAATGTATTGTGTGATTGAAAAAATATATAAAAACAACTCTTTTGGTGAGCTGCTTGATAATGAAATGCCGATAGACAAAAAGCTCTATCTGTGAAATCAAGATTGGCATCTGAATCGAACTTTTTATATAAACCATAGGTGAAAAAATGAAAATAAATTTTAATAACATCACAATTAAAAATCTGGTTCTTTCTGCCATGTTTTTGTGCCTGGGCATCATATTGCCATTTTTTACAGGGCAAATCAAAGAAATCGGCGACACTCTGCTCCCCATGCACTTTCCAATTATGCTTTGCAGCCTCATATGCGGTTGGAAGCATGGATTCACAGTCGGTCTTATTCTTCCGTTTTTCAGGTCAGTTTTATTTGGTATGCCGCCAATATATCCAAATGCTGTGTGGATGTCGGCAGAGCTTGCTACATATGGTTTTGCAACAGGTTTTCTATACAACTTGTTTGCACGCAAGAAATTGTATTTTTCGCTGCTTGTGTCAATGGTGTGCGGGCGCATTGTATGGGGCATAACCAAAGCCGTATTGCTTGGCATGGCAGGCAAAGCATTTACATTTCACTCTTTTGTTGCAGGTGCGCTGATAGATTCGCTCCCGGGCATTTTGCTGCAGCTTGCTTTGATACCTCTTATTGTAAAACTAATCAAAATAAGGCGGTAAAATAATCTTTTTACGGAGATGGTAAAATGAATATACCTGATTATATTACATCTGTTTTGAATATTCTCTATAGCCATGGCTTCGAGGGGTATCTCGTTGGCGGGTGTGTTCGGGATGCTCTCATGGGCAAAACTGCTCATGATTTTGACCTCACCACCGATGCAACGCCCGAGGAAATGCTCGAGGTGTTCAAAGACCATCGTATCATAGAAACCGGGCTTAAGCATGGCACAGTGACAGTGGTGTCAGGCGGTGAAAATGTGGAGATAACCACCTATCGCATAGACGGAGCCTATCTTGACAATCGCCGCCCATCTGATGTCACATTCACCCGCAACCTTCGCGAAGATTTGTCACGCCGTGATTTCACCGTTAATGCTCTTGCCTATAGCACGCAAAGCGGCTTGGTCGATTGCTTTGATGGTTTATCTGACCTAAAGGCCGGTGTCATTCGCTGTGTTGGCAATCCCGACACCCGATTTGGCGAAGATGGGCTTCGCATCATGAGGGCGCTGAGATTTTCAGCGGTTCTTGGTTTTGACATTGACCACAGCACTGCCAAAAGCATTATTTCCAACAAGCTGCTCCTTCGCAATATTTCATCAGAACGCATATTTGCCGAGCTCAAAAAACTTGTTTGCGGTCAAAAGGCAGCTTCGGTCATTAGCGAATATAGCGAAGTATTTTTCTCGTTGTTTGAATCTGTTGCACATAACAAAGAAATGTTTTGCAAAAATGCAACCACTCTTAGCTTAGTTCCAAATGACCATTGTGCGCGCCTCGCAGCGCTTTTGTGGGGATTCGATGATAGCTCCGTCACTTCGTTTATGCATTCTTTGAAGAGTGATAATCACACCCATAACACAGTGCGCACTCTTTGTTCATACTATCCTCAAAAGCTTTCATATGATAAATATTTCATCAGGAGGCTCATGTCTGAAATTGATGATGAGCTCATTCGAGCCTTGGCCGACATAAACTCAGTTCATCACGCCGATTTTGACCGCCGAATGTTTTTGGAGCAATACAGTGCCCAAAAGGCTCTTAACCCTTGCGTGAAGCTTTCGCAACTGGCAGTAACAGGCAGTGACATTATTTCCTTTGGTGTGCCAAAGGGGCCAAAAGTAGGGGAGATAATGCAAAAGATTTTGTATGCAGTTATAGATGATGAGTGTGCAAACACTTTTGATGACATAAAAAAATATTGCATGATAATATACAATTCATGATACCGTATTATGTCAAAATTAGGCACAAATTCGCTTGCGAAATTTGTGCCTTTGTGCTATCATATAGTGGTTATAAGATTTAAACTGGAGGTATATTATGAAGTCTGTGATATTACTTATTTTGGTGATACTGGCAACCGCTTTTCAAAATGTTATCAAAAAAGTATACGGCAACAAAACCCAGGGCAAGGGCACATATATTTTCTCTTCGCTTGTTTGCGTTGCAGCTGCCGTGTTTTTTGCTCTCACCGATGCCGACGGTCTGCACTTTAGTGCACAGCTCATTCCATATTCGATAGTCTTTGCACTTGGTTATGCAGCAATAACGGTGTTCTCGGTTCTTGCACTTCGCGCAGGTTCGCTGGCCCTTTCATCGCTCATTATATCATACTCGCTCATGGTTCCTGCTCTCTTTGGCATGATATATTACCATGAGCCCACAAGCTGGACCTTGTATGTCGGCATTGCGCTTTTGCTTGTCTCGCTTGCCCTTGTAAACAAAGAAGACGGCGAAATCACCATTTCTCTGAAGTGGATTATCTACATAGCACTTGCCTTTTTGGGCAATGGTCTTTGCCTTGTGGTAATGCAGGTTCAAACTGTTGATTTTCAAGGTCAGCTCAGCAATGAATTCATGATAATAGGTCTTGCAATTGTTGCCGTTGCCATGGCTATAGTATCTGTGATATTTGAGCGCAAAGAAATTGTGCCCTGCCTTAAAACGGCTGCCCTGTTGCCTGTGCTAAACGGTGTGGCCAACGGTCTTGCCAATTTTCTCACATTGGCACTTTTGGTAATCATGCCTGCATCACTCATGCAGCCGCTCAATTCTGCCGGCGGAATCATTGTCACCGTTGCCATTTCAATCTTTATCTATCGAGAAAAATTATCAAAATATCAGCTAATGGGTGTGCTTTTGGGCACAGCTTCGGTTGTATTTCTTAGCTTATAATCAGCAATAAAAAATATCCACCCTCGGGTGGATATTTTTTATTGTAATTATTTATTTTCAGAAGCTGCCGAATCTGTATGGTTTGCCATGTTAATATCTGCCGAAGGTCCTAATTCGCCTTCATATCCGCCTCTGAGATCACTTTCGGTGAGGTTTTTATCAATTATATAGTCACTGTAAAACTTAGAGCCTGATGCAAGCTGATATGAAAACGCATCAAGACCTTTTTCTTCACACAGCGTTTTTTCACCGGAAAATAGATTCACGCCAAGTCCGAGTGATTGACTGCCCCATTTTACGCCAAGTGCGGCCAAAGTAGTGGGGAAGATATCAAGAGTTGAAAAAGTTCTGTTTTTTGAGTGCTCATCAGATAATCCTGTGTTTATAAAGCAGTTATATATTCGTCTGCCTCTTTCTTTCACAGTTTCATCAACTCTGTCAAAATACTTGTGGTCCATTGTAAGATGGTCACCGCTGAGGACCACTACGGTATCTTTGTAAAAGGGCTGAGCCTTAATCCAATTTACAAATTCATAAATTTGCTTGTCCGAACAATGGATAACATTTGCATATTGACTGTCGAAGTTGCTCTGGCACTGTTCGCATTTGTAACCGTCGGTAAAATGTGTGTCAACCGTGAGCATGGTGAAGTTAAATGGTTCGCCTTCACTGTGAAGTCTGAGAATTTCTTTCTTTGCATAATCAAAGAGCTTTTGATCTTCAAATCCCCACCATACATAATAGTCAGGTGGCAAATACCCTTGCTCCTCGCCAAGCTCAATGGCAGTGTGATAATCAAAAATGTTGTAATTGCCATGCTGTTCAAAATAAGCGCGCCGTTTTGCATAGCTTGCCTTTGAACCAACCATAAGAGTTTGATTGTAGCCTGCATCTTCAAGAATTTCGCCCAGTGAATATGCCCCCGGCAAAAATTTGTTGTCATCGCCAAAATTTGATTTGGTGATTGGTATGGTAAGAGGTATTCCGCTGGTCTGG
>JAFVSB010000190.1 GCA_017503945.1 Clostridia bacterium | reverse complement strand
GGGGTCGAGGTCTTCCCATTTTTCCTTCGGGGTTGAATTGATTGCTTCCATTGTGTAGTTTGAAAGTAGTCTGATAATGCCCTCGGTGGTGTCCAGATTTGGATATTTGTCAATTTCTTCCATAATGACTCTGAAATTTTCCTGAGCCATTCTGAGGGTGGAAGCCGACTCATTGAGATTGGCAGCGTGTCTCTGAACTGACGAAAGCGATATTTCATACCCTCTCTTTTGTATGTACTCCACAATCTCGCGATAGGTAATTGTGGGGTTAAGCATCATTTGCTCAACTGTTTCTTTCACCTTAAGGGGCATGCGGTCAATTTTTGAACACTTACGATTCTTTTTTGCCATTCGCTACACCTCAATCATATCGTCAACCGTTCCGCCTGCCAGAAGCCTGATTCCTTTGGCTGTTACCTTTGCCTCACATTCCTTATATGATATATCGGCAATATCTGCAGGAAGATGGCTGCCGATTCTGCGAAGCTGAATATATCCCTCGAGGCTCAGAAAGTTTATTGCATCGGTGAATTCACCCTCGTCAACACCCGACTCAGTAACAACCGATTGCACAACCTCAAGTTCATTATATTTTTCTCTTAATATGTTGATGGTTCTGAGCACCAATCCGTTTGCCCTTTTAAACGATGCAGAAGATGCTCTTTTTAAAAGTGTTTCTTTGTCCATTTTTTGCCTCCCTGTTCTATGCTTTAATTATCATAAGCCGCCGTCTGATTTGTTCAGCTTCGAAAGAACTCTGTCGAGCTTGTCATTGGTTCTCTCGCTCATTCGGTCCAGCTTGTCATCAACACGGTCAAATTTGCGGTTCATTTCCGAAATGCTCCTCACAAATTCCTCTTTGCTCACATAATTATCTCTGAATGCACTGACGCTTTTTGAAATGTTTTCGACTTCGTTTTTTATTTCCTTCATATCAGCGCTGTGAGCTTTGGAAGGCTCATAATTCTTTTCAACATTGCTGATGCGTTCCTCGTTGGAATCAAGCTTTGCCATAGTGCGCTTTAGGAAATATCCGATTACGGCCAATACAAGAGTAATTGCTGTGGTAAATATATATTCTTTCATCAAATCACCGCCTTTGTTTGTAGCTTGATTAAATTTTACCATTATATATGTTAAATAAAATATTAAAATGTTTTTGTGAAACACGATAAAAGGGTTTTAAAACCGATTTTAAACCGATTTCAAAACCCTTTTAAATCACTTTTTATTTATCCAGCGTAAGCAGCGGTCATTGACCGCCGCGTTGCCTCAACCATTCTATACTGCAGGAAGCGTTAGCCTCTGCTATGTTTAATACCCATTTTCCAATATATCAAACACCGTTATCTGACCCGGAGCAGGCTTGTTGCGCTCAAAATCAACATAATCCTTTACAATGGAGCGCACACGCACCTCTGAAAGACCGTGCTTTTTGGCAAGCTGCTTGAAATTGTAGCCGTTAAATTCCTCAATAATCTGCTTGTCACGCGCAGGGCGGTGTATCGCCTCAAGCTTTGGAAAATATATGCTCTCACCGCCGCCAAACGCTTTGGCAATTATGAGCATGTTTTCTACTCCCACAAGTGCACTCAGATGCTGATATACCTCCGGCAAATCCTCGATGATGATATCTTCAGGTTTCATATGCATCACCTCTTGTTTTTATTTTCGCAAGACCTTATGTATCGCTTTATAGTCTCAATCACCTTTTCAGCCTCAGAGCTGCCAAGATATTTAAGCGGCTTTGCGCTCTTCACCTTTTTGCCGCATGCCTTTTCCACAATACCTGCCATTCGTTCACCGTCTGTGGCAGTTCCGGGAGATAACTCTTTGAGCTGATAAAAAAGCGCCCAGGCTTTTTTGTGTTGCGCAGGTGATATTTTGTCTGTTCTGAGCTTGTCAAGCTCCCGCAGCACTTTTTTCGCCTCAAGCTCTGTGAGCTTACTCACAGAGCCTTTGCCTGTCAGTCTGAACACAATGCCGTGCAGCTCATCTTCTTTAGGTGAGAGTCTGTCACAAAGTCCGAGCTTGTTTGCCGTGGCATATATGGCCTTTGTGTAGTCAATGTTACTCATAGCTTACTTCAACCTTGGGATTTTCCGTTGCCACAACTGCAGCATCAATCTTTTCGATGGCAAGCTCCATATTGTCTTTGTATTCGCTCAGACTGATGAGCTTTGCAAACTGCTCCCAACAAGCCGCTTCTGAAATGAAGTATGCATAGTGCTCTGCATCCTTTTCACTGAGCCCGGCAATCGACATCAGAGCTTTTTTGTCAGTCTCAAATTTTGCACCGCGGCACTTTTTCATAAGTGCTGCCCTGGTGTCAAAATCCTCTGTTATTTCGTTGATAATCTTCTGCACGGTAGTGGGAGTGTACTGTCTGAGGAAGATGCCCGAAAGCATTCTTTTGCCCGGCTCTGTCAGAGTGTATTTCACCTCTTCTTTTACCACATCCTTGAATGACTCTCCCAAAAGCTCCTTGAGAACAGACGGGAAAAGCAGCTTTGTTGTGGTGGCATAGCTTGCGCTCACGCTGAACTGTCCGCCACCGTAATATTTTGCCGTCTTGAGCTTTGTGTCTGCCAAATCCTCTTCGGCAAGCTTGAGGAAAAAGCCCTCAATTTCGTCAGCTTCCTTTTTGAGCTCATCAATTTTTTGCTTGAGGCTGCAAAGCCTGTTGACCTTGTCGGCTATCAAATCAGATTGTTTCATCTTCCATCAGCTCCTTTCTACAGGTTTGGCAAATCTCATAATTTTTGAACACCTTGACCTTGTCAAAGCCTCCGCAGCAGAAACATGATGCAACATGCTTTCTGATGGTGATAGATCTGTCATCGTTGACAGTGATGTCTACCGCCTGTCCTGCAGCGAGACCAATATCATGTCTGATGTCTTTAGTCAGAGTTATAGCACCTGTTTTGGTGGTGTTTCTGATAATTTTACGCATATTTTTCATCCTTTCTAATCAAATTTCCATCTCCATGCTCTTTGCCATTGCCACAAGCCCCTCATAGGTCGTGTTTTCATTATCACATGCATTGCTGTACAGATTGGCAGCACCTCTGAGGGCCTGCTTGCTTCGAGCTATCGCGAGCATAAAATCAATTTCCTTTGGTTTCCCTGCCAGAGCAGGAAAGAGCTTTGCAATGTCCTTTTCGGTTATCTGAGAAGTGTAATATTGTCTGCTTTGCTTGGTTCGGTTGATTATCTGAGCAAAGTCGGCTCTTTTGCTCCCTCTGAAATTGTAGGCAGCTTCATTGTTTCCGACGAAGACGATGCCGAGGGTTTGCCCTTTGTCAATAAAGTAATCAGAGAACGCTCTCAGAGCCTCGACTGTTTTTATCGGCAGATGCTGAGCCTCATCAATGATAATAACCATCTTGTCACGCAGCTTGTTTGCCACCGCAAGCCACATTTCATCAATCGACTTCTCTGTTATGCCGAGCTTGTCGCATAGCATCTTGAGCATGCTTCTCACACCCTTGAGGCACGGATTTGCCGTCACAAGGATAGATAGGTTCGGATTGTCGGCCACAAACTTTTGAGCACCTTTTGTTTTGCCCACTCCGGCATCACCCGATGCAATCGCCAATCCACCCTTGAGCTGACAGTTTTTAATTATGGCATACACATTTTCGCTGATAGCTGTGGGCACATATTCCTCGGTATCGGATTTCACAAATTCCGCGGTTTCTCTTGCATTAAAATATGCCTCAAGCTTTTCATACATACCATCTTCATCACCCTTATATTTTCCGCTTCTGAGTGAAGAAACAACCGAAGATGATACCCCTGTAAATTCGCTTGTTTTGCTCATGCTTCCCACTTCCTCGGCAAAGTCAAACAGCTTTTTGAGGATTGCCTCTTTCTGCTCTGCACTGTACTTTCCCATTACCGTCACCCTTTCATATTAATTTTGTATAAATTGTGTTTCACACAGCATTTTCCATAGCTCAAATCTTCTGCTCTGGCAAGCGCATTGACCTCTTCGATTGTCAGTCTGCTCGGATCTTTTTTTCTGAGTTTTTCCAAATTAAACTCTTTCATATGCCATTACCTCCTTTTTTGAGCATTTCTGTTCATTTTGTTAATATCAATTACTACCGCAGTCTTTTCTCCCGACACAGCCCTGAGCTGAGGCTCGGAGTCTTCACCCGAAAGCACAGGCACAACCACCGAAGGCTGTTTGATAACAAACTCAGCTTTCCCGCTGTGAGCTCTTCTGAGCTGCATATCAAGCATGTCGATTCGCTGTGCTGCAGGAAGCCTTGTTTTGTACTCTTTGAGATTGGCTTTGATTGCCTTGTGAGCTTTGCGCACCTTTTGCTGAGCAAGTGCAATATCTTCGCCGTCAGCATCAAAAAGGATAGATGTTTCGAGACTAAGCGGCAACACACAAATGAACCTGTCTGTCTCGGCTTCATATACTCTGACCTCATTCAAATCTTCGGGGTCATATCTCACATACACCTTCTGACCGAGCAGCTTCCATGTGTTTTCATCCCAATATTCAAGCTTCTCACCCGAAATATTGAGGCATACACCGTTTCTTTTCACAGTCTGAACTCTCGTGCTGCGCATCAGCATTAAGTTCAAATCATCCTCGTTTTTAGGCTTTCTGATGGCTTCAATATATTCATTCCATACATCAATGCGGCGCTTGCCTTTGTCCTTGGTTACCTGGCCGCCATATGCTCCCACATTGTACACACCATCAATCAGTTCATCAATCTGAGCACTAAGACTTTTGTCTGTCGGTATTTTGCCGTTTTTCAATGTCAGCTTGAGGTTTTCGGGACGCTCAAGCACATTACCGCCGCAAAAGGTCTCAAACAATCTGCTGATTGTGCCCTTAAAGGTACCGAAGGTTCTCTCTATCGGCTTAGCCTTTGCATTGCGCACTATGGCATTCACCATTTCAATGCTGAGTCTTGCAAAAATCGGTGGCGGCTCTATGACTCCTTCTTGACTCTTTCTTTTTCGGTGACCCCTGCCTGCAATATCGTGAGTTAAGAACTCGGAGCCGTTGTCAAAATACACCTTCTTTGGTATGCCAAAGCGCAGTATCGCTTTTCGCAGTGCAAGTATTGTGCTCTGACTGCATGGATTGTCCGTCAAATTCCAACCCACCATCACCCCGGACCGTGCATCAATAAATGCGGTCAGATGCAAGCGGTGCGTTGTCTCGCCGCCGTCATATCTTGAAATGATATCAAGTGTGTGGTTGTCCGCTATCCAGTAGTCATTTGGCAATAGGGTGTCATATATTCTTGTTATGTAGGGAGCTGCACGGTCGGCACAGGCTTTGTCACCAAACCGCCCTGCAATGTCGACCGCTTTTGGGATCTCTTTTTCAATCCGTCTCAGAAATGTCACATAGCTCGGCATGTTCGGCACACTTTCGGGGCAGTTTTCGCTCGCCCACTGCAGAGCCAAATCATAACATTGCTTTCGGGGGAGCTGGCGTTCATCAAGATAGAGGAAAACAAAATAATCCCAAACATCTTGAGGGATAGAGCTGCTCCCTTTGTTGGAACCGCCGCGCCGTTCTGTAAGCCCTTCCAAATCGCCCGACTTGTATGATTCCCATTTTCGATACAAGGTCTTGGTGCTGATGGGGAAAAACTCGCCTTTTTCGAGCTTAATCATGCTGATGAAGTGCGCATCGGCGTCGGTCTTGTTACCGCTCCAACAGTTCCGTGCACTCTGCCACCTCTCCAGAATGTCTGTCCAGAGCTTTATCTGCTCGCGTTCCTTTTCGCTAAAACTCTCAAGCTTTCTTGCAGGGACAGGAGCAAGGGAAGCAGTCTCAGCTTTAAGCCGGGCATAATATCTTTCCTTTATGCCTCTTGGAAGAGTATCGACAGGGAAGAGGTATTGTCTTCGAGAATTTTCAAGAGATTTAATAACACCTTGAAATTCTCCGGTTTTGACCTTTTGTTGAATCCATCTTTCACTGCACCCTGCAAGCTCTGCAACTTCACTTGTTGTCAGATATGTCACCTTTTCCTCACCTCGCCAACTCTGCCGAAGCTCTTCGTATCGTTCCGCTGTGCCTGTGCATCAGCACAAACTCATTGGCATTGTCTCTCACTACAAGCCAATTCTCATAGTTCAGACCGAGCTTCTTGATTCGCTTTTTTTGATTGTATGTAGGTCTTTTTCCTCTCATTGCGCAAGCCTCTTTCTTCTTTGAATCTTCCATTCATCAATAATGGCATCGCCGAGCTTGAGCACTGCATCAGCCTGTGGACCAACTGTCGCACCTCTGGCATATGCGCTGAGCTGTTGCTGATTCAAGCGCGGATATCCGCGCTTTTGAATTTCATACAATAAGTCAACCTGCCTCATTCCGAGCTGAGCCAACGGCACAGCAAATCTGTTTTTATATCTGTTCATTATTACGCTCCTTTACATAAAAATTCTTGTGATAAGCCAAGTGCAGATAGCAAAAGTTGCACACACCAATGCGCATTTTATGACACCTCGTTCATTTTTCCACACTACCATCACCCACCAATTCTTTTACAAGTTTTTTTATGCCTGCCGATAATTTACGATAAGCTCGGTTTGGTACTGATGGAGTTGTTCCAATCAAATAATCAACCTTTTCAGCAAACACTTTTATCTCTTCGATGCATTTATAAGGTATACCATCAACTGCATTTCTTTCACTCGATACAGAACAATCGAGCATTTGTTCCAACCCATCAATTTCTGCCTTTTGTCGGTTGATTTCCTCAAATGCCCACAGCACAGTTTTGGCATAAGACAAAACAGGATCTTTAAAAATATCGTGATTAATGCCATATTGAAAATACTCTTTAGCTCTTTTAATTTCGTTATCAGTCACATTATTTTCCCCCTTCCTCAATTTCACATTCGATGCACTCCGGGCATCGAATGTATTCTTTGACTATTCCGTTAAAGCTCAGCGGCTTCACCTTGATTATTCTGCCGAACGCACGGCACACTTCCAAGCGCTCACCTGAGTCATTTTTCACACTCTGTCTGCAGAAGCAATCACTGCAGGCGTTACCGCCACAAAGCTCAATTTCAATTCGTATTTTCATTTCCAGCCCCCAAAAGAGCAGTGCCCATCTTCATAAGCAACTCTCTGAAAACAGGCAAATCACCATTGTTACTGTAGCCAAGACCGTATGTATATATCCTGCAGTCGCTGCAGTTGTGTTTTTGATATCCGTCTTTGTAGCGCTTTGCTTCGTCAAGGATGAAGAAGAAAGCAACAGGACGGTATGATATAATGTAGCGTCCTCTGTAGACATTGAGATTGTATGCTTCCACATATTCGTTTTCGTTGGTAACAAATGTTCCATCTACCCATTCCAGGTCAACCTCGTGAAAGTATGGGAGCTGACTGCCTTGTTTTTTTCTTTCTGCAATTAGCGCATCAAGCTTGCTATACTCGGCATAGTCATTGTCGGCATCTATCCATACATCACCATCTTCGCGTTGCACAAAGTGCTTTTCAGTTCTCTCGACAACATGAATCGGTGTCACAGTTCCGACATTGTCTTTGGCGCCGTCTTTTTGTTTCTCGGCAAATTGCTTTAAAAATGCCATTTCATCATCATTTAAATGCACTTTAAATTCCATTTTATTCCTCCGCACTATTACTTCCTCTGCCGCAAAACCAGCAGTAACCTTTTTCGCCATGGTTATACACCATAAATACCATTAACAATGCCAATGCTCCTGCAAGCAAACATGTCAGTGTCTTATACATTCTCTGCAGCCCCCTCTAAATTTTCCAAAGGCTCACCGCCACTCTGAACAGCCCTGGTGTCATTCTGAGGCGTAGCCGAAGAATCTCTTTTGTGCTCTTTAACCTTCTTCAAATACTTCGTGGTATACCCACCGCCGAAATACTTGCCGGATTTGTGGTCCTTAATCTTTACCACTGTTTCACCGCCAACCTCATATGGTTCTGTCAATACCTCAAATACACTGTCTTTGTATGTGTCGGCATCCGGGCCTTCACTGATCTCCACCATGTCACCTGCAGATATAACACTGTCCGCATCTGTGGATAACACAGGCGTTTCAAAATTTGCTCCACACACGGGGCAGGCTTTAATTTCAATTGCATAAAAATTCTCAACTACCAAAAAGTATTTTCCATTGGTTTTGAAAATCTGTGGATGATTATGTATCAGACCGTCTTTGGACACAAAAGGCAACTCGCCATACCATTCTTCACCAAATTGATTGATTTTTCCATTTTCACAATACTTACACATGAAACATACCTCCTAAAAAATTCTTGCTTTTCCTCTCACAATGTGATAAGATAAAGCTGATTTCTTTTTTCATATGTTGCCGATAGTCTGCAGTACTTCGGCAGCATATGATTTCTTATGCCTTGTTTTGTTGTTGTTGTTTAAACATTAACATATACATATTATATTCTCAAATTTGAGAAATGTCAATACTTTTTTCTCAAATTTTCTAAAAAAGTGAGGTGAGATAATGTTATCCGTGTTAATTAGTCAGATAGAGGCTAAAATTAAGGAATTAGGCTTGTCGTATAGTGCTGTAGAAAAGCGTCTTGGATTTGGTAATGGTGCCATAAAACGGTTTTCTTCCAGCGCCCCATCCATCGAAAAGGTTATGTTGTTAGCAAATTTTCTAAATGTGTCTTTGGACTGGCTTGTATATGGCACTAACAGTTTTAATGATTTAACTGAAAATGAAACCGAATTTTTAACTCTGATTCGTTCCCTAAAATCTGAAACGGACCAAGGAAAATTAATAGGATTTCTTGAAGGTTATGCCAAAACTCTCCCATCGTATTCTGAAAATGAATACGATTTGAAACAAGAAGCTTCAAACGAATAGGTAATGTAATATACACAAATTTAGAATTTTGGAGAAGAAAATAGGGAGTATATATGAAAAAATTATCAATCATTCTTGCAATTTTAATTTTGGTGTTGTCAACCGGATGCGGAGGAACTAAAAACGGGAGTATTACAGATGATGGCATCAGCGGAAAAGATTTTATATCTAATTTCGTTGATAAATCTGGCATAAAATTACATACACTTTCGGAAACCACCAAAGATAATCAAGACATCGGGACTTTTGCCGATGCAAAAGAAAACTACAACATTAAAGTAGATTACCATGAGGATACTACTACCCATAATCTGTCGGCCACAAGCATCGTGTTTAAGAAGCAATTTGACCTTGTTGTGTTCGTTGCATGGGCGACATCTGTGGACAACTCATTTACAGAAGAAAGCGCTGCTCAACTCTATGAAGATTTAGTCGAAAAGCAAAAAGAAGAAAGCCAAAAAGACGGAGACCATGGGATAGGGACTGTAAAGATAAACGGCTTAAAATATATGCTTAATTATTTTATGGAAGATGCACCTCGCATTTCAGTTCTAAAAAGTGATGAAAAATCAGAACCTGTAGAATATAAAGGATCTGATTCTATTTCATCTGAAATGTTAATGAAAGAGTTTTGCGAAAAAACATCTCTTGATATGAAATTACTTTCAAAAACACCAATTGATGAATGTACTGCATATATGTATATTGGCTCATTACATGGGTCAGAGCTAGCGATTGAAATTACAGAAAACACTAAAACTCGTGAAATAGAGAATAGTATGATTACATTTCAACAATCATTTAACGAAAATTTGCTTTGTCAATTCATGAAAATTTCAAATCGTTCACTCACTTCTGAAAAAGATGCTCTCTCTTTATACAATGAATTGCTTAATGATATGAAAAAATATAGTAATAGTAACATCGGTATGATTGAAAGGAATAATTTTTCATACACTCTTTTAAAGACAGATGATTATATATCTGTCTCAATTTCAAAACAGTAAAAATTGCATAAAAACTGTTATTCAGCTTGGATTTCTATGTTTTCCGGCCGCAAATTCAGATCTTTGGAACATGCATAAACACTGACTTCTTGTAAATAATTACCCGGATTTTAAAATTTGTCACTTTGCGCGTTAATTTCTGCAATATTATTTTTGAAAATTGCTTTCAAAACCGCTTAAAATCTGACAACGAAGTTACTTCGCAATATTTCCCACAAAAATTCGCTGAATTAAGTTTTAAAAAAGTTTTCTGGCGACAGAGGGGAAGTAATATAAAAATAACATTTAAATACTCTTTAAAAACTGATTTAAAATAAATTAAAATTCACTATGATAAATTTACAATTTTAAGAAGTTGAAAATGCAGTTTCTTTCTCAAGGTGTTTTCAGAACCCAAAACTAATGACAAATGAATTATATTGGGAGTCAAGAAATTGATTCTCTTTTATTATTGATTAATTGAGTTTAACAGTCCTTTAATAAGCATAACTCTTGCTTTTAAATGATTAAACTTTTGGCTCTCCGAAATTGAGTGGGGACTTTTACTAGATAAGCTTCTAATTTGAATGGGGAGTTAATGCATAGAAAAATAGCAGAAATTTTATGAGACTGCTGAAAAAGTAGTCAAATTAAAAATCAATATTTAGAATTTTATATTCTATTTATTGATTTTTATTATTTTTGTATAAAAATATGGTTCTTTGTCAAATAGTGGGTGTGACCTAAAATCTTGATAAAGAAAATTGACAAAGCTGGTGCTTAAAATGCACTGGCTTTTTTAATATGTAATAGATTTTTACATATCATTATTCTAGCTTTAAATCTTGTAAATGATCTAAATCCAAATGCTATTCTTTTTAGTACTTTAATAAAATTATTATTACCTTCTACAAAACCATTATGATAAGGATATGTTAATGTATTTTTAATATATGGTAAATATTCTTTTAATGTTTTTATTGATGTTTTCATATAACTAGATATATTATTATTAGCATTATTTAATATCACTTCTAATTGATTATATTTATTATTCTTTATTGAATAAAGAATAATTTGATATATTTCATAAGTTTCTTTTAGTTCATTATGAGTGCTTATTAAATAATCAATAACATCAGACTGTGTCATTAATTTATCAAAACATTTCCATTTTCTCCATTTTGAATTGTTCAGTTCATCTTGTGATTTTAATAATAATTTCCAATATCTTTTAAGTTTATTATAATTCTTTTTATCTTTTTTCATAATTTTAATTCTTGTTTTATTTAATGATGTTGATATTAAATTTACTAAATGAAATTTATCGATAATAATATTAGCATTAGGGAACATTTTTTTTATTAAAGCTATATAAGGTGAGTACATATCAATAACTATTAATTTGACATTACTTCTTGCCTTATGAGTAAAATAGGAGAAGTATTTCATTAAACTATTTAATTTTCTATCTTCGACTATATCAATGGTTTTACCTGTTTTGCCATCACACATATGAAAACTCATAGCACTATTTGCAGATTTAACAGATTTGAATTCATCAAATGAAAGCACCTCTGGTAAATGATGCTTGTATAGTTTTTGTCCATCATAATAAGAATCAATAATTCTTTCAACAGTGTTAGGAGATACTCTGTATCTTTTTGCTATATCAGATTCAGATATTTTATTTTTAAGTTCTAAAGCTATAGCATATTTAACCTGATTAGAAATAAAACAACCATCATTAACAATTTTTGTTTTAGCAAAGAATTTTTTGTTACAGGAATGGCATAAAAATCTTTGTTTATGTAGTCTTAGTATACAACCATGATTACATACATCTAACATTAATATATCAGATGCTTTAAAACCGTTCTTTTCATAGGTTTGTGTTTTATTAAAATGGCAACCACATCTATGACAATACACTGGTTCATATGATAGAGTAGCTTCGATAACTTTGTATTTTATTTGTCCAAATTTTTCAACTTTATAAAAATTTTCTATTAATTTTACATTTTTGTCTTCAATATTTAATACATTTAGTATACAATATTCTTGTGACATAACTTAAAACCTCATTTCTTTGTTTTTGTTCAAATTTATTATATCAGAGATTAGGTTAAAGTTATGTCCTTTTTATTTTAATTAAAAATAGTGGATGTTTTATTTACACCCACTAAATATTATACAACCATTTTTTTATGATTTTTTCTACAATTTCTATAATATTATAGAAATTGTAGAAAAATTATTGACAAATGTATAT
>JAFVSB010000189.1 GCA_017503945.1 Clostridia bacterium | reverse complement strand
TTTTTGAACAGAGTAGATGAAATCATTGAGTTCAAACAGCTCAATCGCGATGAACTCGTTGCCATTTGCACCCTCATGCTTTCCGAAACTGAGGCAAATGTCAAAGCACTTGGTGCTCACCTTTCGGTATCTAAAGCTGCCAAAGAGCTCATCATCGACAAATCCTACACCCCGCGCTACGGCGCCAGACCCATCCGCCGCGAAATTCAGCGCGCCATAGAAGACCCCTTAAGTGAGATTATTCTTGCAGCCGATGACATAAGCGGCGCAGAGATAACAGTGGATAATGCAGATGGTGAGATTTGTGTAAAACTTATACAAAATGTAAAATAATTCAGGAGAGAAAAACATGTTTGCATTTAAATATGAACCGCGATATGGCGACTATAAAAATTATGACCTCATTAAGCCATCAAGCATTCTTGATATGGTGCAGGATATTTCCACCCGTGCATCGGCAGCTTGCGGCTATGATATCAATGCACTTCGTGCACTGGGTCTGGCATGGCTTTTGCAGGGCATCAATGTCAGATTTGAAAAGCCCATACGCCCCGATATGCCCATCGAAATTTCCACCGCCATCAATCCGTGCAACGGAGTCACATCTGAAAGATGCTGCATAATCTGCCAAAACGACGAGACGGTTGCCAAAACTGTTGCCAACTGGTTTATATTTAGCTCAGAGCGTCAAAGACCTGTGCGCATTCCCAAGGAAATGCTTGCAGTGTATGAGGTTCACAATTTTGATGATGATTTTTTTCGCTACAGAAAGCTTGATGTTTTGCAGGCAGGCGATGTGGAGTATGAAATAAGAGTTTCCAACAAAGAGATAGACACCAACATGCACATGAACAATCAAAAAAGTGCTGAGCTTTTGATGGATGCATTGCCGTTTGACTTTTATTTTAACGAAATGAATATCATCTATAAAAAACCTGCATATTCGGGTGATATTCTCGAGGTGTGCACCAAGCCAATCGAAAACGGCTTGTATGTTCATTTGCAAACCAAAGACAAAGAAGTGTGTGTTGCAGGAGAGTTTAAAAACACTGCTAAACTATAAAGGATAAACACACGCAAAGATTTGATTTAAAGCTATATATCAAACATCAAAAGAGTTGGCAAACTCCGTGGGAAGCGAGCCGACTCTTTTTTTTGCACAAAATTATAACACTTGTTACATTTTTGGTGATATAATTATGAGTGTATATACAAACAATATATACAATAAACACATCTGTTTGAGTAAACGACGATTATTTTGTATTTTCACGCGTGCCATTGCTAGCGCAGTGAGGAATCTCGCTTTCAAGATACATCGTTTACTTCGTTCTTTCTCAATGACAGATTGTGATTAAATCAGTGTATATTAAGGAGATGTCCGCATGATAACATTTGAAAAAGAGCTCACGGATTTCATAATTCATTTGCACAACGAGGAAAAATCAGCATCCACATGCGCAAAGTACAGGCGAGATATATGTGATTTTTTGCACTGGCTTTCACAAAATGAACTGTGTAAAGAAACAGTTCTTGCCTACAAATCCAAGCTTGTGGAAAGATACTCTCCTGCAAGTGTCAATTCAAAGCTCTCTTCCATCAATAGTTTTTTCAGCTTTATCAACCGCTTTGATTGCAAAGTAAAGTTTCTGAAAATTCAGCGCCGGATTTTTGCTGCCAAAGAAAGGGAGCTCACCAAATCCGAATACTACCGTCTCATCAGGGCTGCAGACCATAACATGAGACTCAAGCTCCTAATGCAGACTATCTGCTCTACAGGCATAAGAGTGTCTGAATTGCAATTCATAACGGTTGAAGCTGTAAAAAAGGGTAGGGTCAGCATCAATTGCAAGGGAAAGATGAGAGTGGTGATGCTCACTCCCGAGCTTTGCAGGGAGCTCAAAAAATATGTGAAGTCCCGCCGGATTTTATCAGGCAGCATAT
>JAFVSB010000188.1 GCA_017503945.1 Clostridia bacterium | reverse complement strand
TTTCGAGTTGCGGTGCCCGAAAAAGATTGTTGCACCTTTTGGTGCAACTCTTTTTCGACCGCTGCCCCTTTTCAGCCTCCCTTCATCTGCCTCAGGCAGCGGGAGCCTGAAAACAAGTTATTCGCCCGTCGTCGGGCTCAAAAAAACCGGAGTTGCAAGTGCACAAAATTCAGCCTCTTGCGTACAACAAAAAATTCCTCGGACAAAAGTCCAAGGAATTTTTTTGGGTGCAGGGGCAGGATTTGAACCTGCGACCTCCGGGTTATGAGCCCGACGAGCTACCAAACTGCTCTACCCTGCAATATTTAGCTAAGGCGCAATTGAAATGCCGGAGACCGGAATCGAACCGGTACGGCTTTAAGGGCCGCAGGATTTTAAGTCCTGTGCGTCTGCCAGTTCCGCCACTCCGGCGTACCCATTGCGCCTAATTATATTATCATATATGAAACCCTTTGTCAAGCTTTTTTTGGAAAAATGAGTCTGCAAAATCACCAAAAAAATGCCAATTCAAAATACAAACTTACTGCAACATTGCTTTTCAGTTTATATTATATGTATCATCACCGCAATATATACCCCCGAATTTTGGGGTATATATTTTCAGTCTATACACTCAACACAGATTTTTTCGCTGTCTTCACACCTCAGAGCAATCACTGTGTTTTTCACAAGATATGCCTTTGGGTCACCAAACGCCGCCACCGCCACACATTGCACACAGCTTCCCGGCACAAACCCAAGGTCGAAGAGCCGCCTTTTCATCACGGGCTCATTGCATGAGCTTTCAATCACTGCCCTCTCACCCTCTGCAAGGAGGCTCATGGGCTTTTTGAACTTTTCCATTTTTTATTTCCCCCTTATAGCCAATATATGAATTTGCCATCTGCTTTGTGAATAACATAATATCCGGCAAAAAAACTCATAATACAAAAGAGGTGAATCTTTTGAAGAATGATAGGTTTGAAAGATATGCTTTTCCTTTTTTCGTGGCACTATTGCTGCTTGCAGCATATAAAGCAATTGACAATGCAAGTTCTATCTATAGGGCTTTGCTTCATGTACTTTCGGTGTTTTCACCAATATTCATTGCCATTGCAATTGCACTGATTATGTATCCGGTGTGCAAAAGAGCAGAAGATGCTTTTGCTTCAGCCAAAATCCATTTTGTTTCATCACATGCCCGCATGTTGTCAGTTATCATGGTATATGCTGCACTGGCAGCCTTGCTTGCATCTATATTTTGCATCATTGTGCCGCTGCTTAGCAAAAGTATCACAAGCTTTGTCAAGGCAGCACCGTCTATGATTGATGCAATCGTTCAAAAAATCAATCGCACACCTTTTTTTAATATAGAAGCCAAAGGAGTTTTTGCCAGCATTGAAAGGTTTATTGCAGCCTCGCCTCTTGCCAGACCCGAAGTATACACCTCAACGGTCATCGGAGTGTCAAGATGGCTGGCAAACACAGTTTTGTCATTTATAATGTCTGTGTATATCCTTGTCGACAGAGAGTCACTCATAAGATGGGCAAAATTTGCTCTGGGGCTTTTCGTCACGCCGGCAAAGCAAGCATGGCTCAAAAAATATGCTCTCAAGGCACTGTTTTTCATAGGGCGTTATTTTTACTGCTCTGTGATTGACGCCATCATCATTTTTGGCTTGTCACTGCTTATTTTGCTTGTGCTCAGAGTAAAACACGCCCCCGCCCTTTCGCTTGTGCTTGGCATATTCAATTTGGTGCCGTATTTTGGTTCTGTGTGTGCCACTGCCATAGCGGTGATAGTGACTCTGATAACCACGGGCCTGCCAAAAGCCATCACGGTGGGCGTGTGTCTGCTTGTGCTTGGGCAGCTCGACGGCAATGTCATTGCTCCGCACATAGTAAAGGTGACTCTCTCGCTCAAGCCCTTTTGGGTGCTTGCAGGGGTGTTTGTGGGGGGAGGCTTTTTTGGCATATGGGGAATTGTGCTTTCGGTGCCAATGGTTGCGCTTGGCAAATATATTCTTTGCGACATAATAAAAACAAGCCATCTGCAAAAGAGATGACTTGTTTTTATTACAAAATTTTTATAACAATCTCAGACACATATGCCGTGACACACGCAACTGCCGCCACACCAAGCAGCGGAAATTTGCAATATGCCATAACAAGCGCTGCCAAAAAGCCGCAAAGCGAAGAGGCAAATGAGCCGCCTGCATAGAAGATGTAGGGCACAGTCATTGCGCCAAGCACGCAATATGGTATGTAATACAAAAAATCACACATAAATTTGGAACGGATTTGTGAGCGGAAAAAAGTAAAAGGAATCATTCTCACAAGATATGTGGTGAGAGCCATTGCCACAAGCAAAGTTACAAAATTCTTAGTCATTGCTTTGCTCCTCCTTTTCCACTTCATTCACGGGGCAGAGCTTTGCCAAGGCAGCCGATGCCACCACCGCGCATATTATCACTGAAAATCCGCTTGATATGTGCGCCGAAAGCCATGGCACATAATATATCAGCGAGCTGAGAGCCGCCGCCATGATGACTGCCCACATCACTGCACGATTATCTCTTGCAGGGGGCACAATAATTGCCACAAACATTGCATATATAGCAAGACCCAGAGCATCTCTCACACTAATCGGCAACACCGAACCCGAATATGCACCAATTGCAGTGCCGAGGGTCCAGGCCATAATGGGCAGAGTCATAAGACCATACATATATGCAGGTGTTACTTTTTCTTTTTCTGATACTGCCATCACAAACGACTCGTCGCTTATGCCAAAAGCTGCAATAAAGCGGTGCAAAAAGGTGAATTTGCCGCTGAGCTTTTGGGTGAGAGCAATGCCCATGAGTGCATATCGCAGATTTATTATAAACTGAGCTATTATCATTTCAATCACTGTGCCAAGCGTTGCTATTACCGACACGCCCGCCACCTGACCTGCAGAGGTGAAATTGGTGAGCGACACAATCACTGCCTGCCAGGGCGCAAGCCCCGCCGACACTGCAGTTATGCCAAAGCCAAACGCCACCGAAAGATAACCAAGAGCAATCGGAAGGCCGCGCTTTAGTCCATATGTATAATTCATTTTCACAATCATCTCCCAGCACAAAAATACAGCTTGCTTTCGCAAGCTGTATTTTATTATACAACAAAATATCTTATTTATCAAGTCTTTCTTTGTTTTTTGATGATTTTACAACAAGACCCGAAAGTGCTGCAAGAGCAATTACGTTGGGGATAACCATAAACTGATTGAGTGTATCCTGCACAACCCACACAAGGTCATTGTAGAGTATAGCACCGAGGAACACGCACACAACAGAAATTATAGCATATACGATTTTGGATTTTGCACCAAAGAGATATTTGAAGTTGATTTCGCCAAAGAGATTCCAGCTGATGATGGTGGTGAAAGCAAAGAACATGAGGCACACTGCAACATATGCATTGCCGAGCCATCCGCCAAACACACTGCCAAAAGCAGTTTGTGCCATGTTGGTTTTGTCAAGACCTGCTGCAGCAGAAACAACTGCGGGGTCGCCTGCCACGCTGAGGGGGCCATTGCCTGCATAGAGGCAGGAGATAACAACGAGAGCTGTCATTGTGAGCACTACGAATGTGTCAAGGAACACACCAATCATTGCAGCCACGCCCTGTTTGTGGGGGTTGTCAACATTTGCCATGGCGTGAGCATGAGGTGTAGAACCCATACCTGCTTCGTTGGAGAAAAGACCTCTCTTTGCACCCTGACTGATAGCGGTTTTGAGAGCAACACCGATGCCGCCGCCGATGAGAGCCTGAGGCTGGAATGCAAACTTGAATATCATGCCTATTGTTTCGGGGATTTTGGTGATGTTTACGGCAAGTACAACAAGACCGCCTACAATGTAGAGAATAGCCATGAAAGGAACAATTTTTTCAGCAGCCGATGCGATTCTCTGGGCGCCACCGATAACGATGAAACCAACAATTGCAGCAACCACAACGCCTGTAACCCATGTGGGGATGCCAAATGCAGTGTTGAATGTGGCACCAATGGAGTTGGACTGAACCATACCGCCTACAAAGCCGAGAGCGATAACAGTGGCAATTGCAAAAAAGCCTGCAAGGAATGTGCCGAATTTGCCGCTGAATGCGCGCTTTATGTAGTAGATAGGGCCGCCTGCAACATTACCATCGGCATCAACCTGTCTGGTTTCCTGAGCAAGCACTGCTTCGGCATAGATTGTGGCCATGCCAAGAAAAGCGATAATCCACATCCAGAAGATAGCACCGGGGCCACCAACGAGAATAGCACCCGAAGCACCCACGATGTTACCTGTGCCCACCTGACCTGCAATAGCTGTGGCAACTGCCTGGAATGAGCTCATGCCGCTTTTTTGCTTTTTGCCCTTGAGTGAGACGTTGCCAAAAACCTGCTTGAGGCCTTCGCCAAAGCAACGCACCTGAACAAAACGGGTTTTGAATGAGAAATAAAGACCTATACCAACAAGCAGCACAATGAGAACATAGTCAGCCATATATGCATTGATGGTATTCACGATGTTGTACAATGAAGCTTCAATTTGTTTCAGAAATTCCATAATCTGAACTCCTCCTTAAAAAATAAAAAAGCTACCGGCAACACACGGACCGATAACTCCGAAAAAACACACAATCTGCATAGCACACAAACTTTGCATGCTGCAAAATGTGCTCTGTCCTTTTGCCTGAGAGATTCGGCGCTAATGCGCCTTGCACCTTCGGCACTCAATACAGCTTGAGATTCTCCAGAGTTCCCTACCCTTTCAGTCTGAAAAAACATTCTGAAAGTATCACCGAGTATTTAATTTTCTATATGGTAACACATGTGTCAGTTTTTGTCAACGAAAATATTACATAAAAAACTCACCTCACAATGGCAATAAAAGGTATATTTTTCACACAAGTGAATATACATAGATTTGAATAAGTGAAAAAGGAGATGATATTATGAGGTATAAAAGAAGAAAACCCACACAGTCAAAATATGTATCTCACACATCGGCCCAGGAAATGAAAAACGCCAAAAAGCGTGCCCGCTACAAAAAAATATCATCTTTTTTTATCATAATAGTGATTATGGCCTTTTGCATCATAAGAGCATCGCACATTGGCATAGTCAGCATGCCCGAGGGGTTTTACGATTCCAAGCCCATGGCATATATTCGCAAGGCGGCAAATTTTGCAAGTGCCAAATCGGGCGCAATTGCCCGCTTTGGTGCAAAAGGCGCTCAGTTTTGCTTTGATTATCTCAGAGGTGAAGATGACAAAGCAGAAAAAGTGTTTGCCGAAACCGAGCCGCCCACACCACAGGCAGACAGCAGCGCTTCATCTGATGCACTGCCAAAAGAGGCGGCACAGGAAAAGGTGTTTGCACCGTCTATGCCTTGCAGCGGTGACATATCATCACCGTTTGGCGAAAGAGTGCACCCCATAAACGGCGAAGGCAGCTTTCACAATGGCATCGACATTGCCGCAAATGCAGGCACCGAGGTGTGTGCCATTGAAGATGGCACAGTGGAAAAATCGACCTATAATCAATACTCAGGCAATTTTGTTGTGATAAAACACACAGGTGACTACACAAGCTCATATGCCCACCTTGCCGAAAGCAGGGTGAGCGAAGGGCAAATGGTAAAAAAAGGTGACATAATAGGTCTTGTGGGCAGCACAGGTGCCGCCACGGGGCCTCACCTTCACATGGAAATAAGAAATGACGGCAATCCCATAAATCCCATGGAGCTGATTGGCGGTTGATATTTAAATTCAAAAAATCCACCATTGCCATAGTGTTTGTTGCGGCACTGCTTGGCAAAGAAAGTGAGCTTTTGTGGGGCTATGCTGCCGCACTGCTTCACGAATGTGCACATCTGGCAATGTGCATATATCTGGGCCGAACACCAAGGCAGATAACCCTTGGTGTGTGCGGCATCAATCTGGAAATACAAAGTGTGTCGAGCTTAAAAGAGCGTGTGATGATATTGGCAGCAGGGCCTGCATCGAGCTTTTTGATGTTTGGCGCACTTTTTTTGATGCGAAGCTTCTCAATTGTGAATGTGCGCATTTTTGAATTTGCCAATTTGTGCATTGGCATTGTCAATCTGCTTCCCGCCACCCCTCTCGACGGCGGCGCAATGCTCAAATGCGCGCTCACTTCCTGCTTTGGCATAATAAACGGAGCCAAGCTCATGCATCGCATCACAAGCCTCGTCACGACGCTCATATTTTGCCTGTTTTTGCTCATGTCGGCTTTTGAGGTGCTCAATCCGTTTTTGCTGATGTTTGCTGTGTTTCTCGTTTTGTCACACAAAGGCGAACAACGCCGCGCTCTCATCGACAAAAAGCTTGTGCTCTCAGGGCAAATTGCGCACTCCGGCAAGCTTAAATATCTTGCCCTTGACTCAGACAGAGAGCTTTTGGACATTGCCTCGCGCATTTCGCCGTCATATTACATAATAACTGCAGTGTTTGAAAACGGACGCTTTGTAGGAGAAATAAGTCAGAGCGAGCTAAGTGCGGCAATAAAAAGCCATGGCGCAGCGTGCAAGCTGGGAGAGTATCTGAAATTTAAACCTTGAAAAAAAAGCAGCTATACTGTATAATAGAGCTAACTATGCGAAAGGAAATAAACCAATGCTAAGACAACAGATTGAAAATATACTCCCGTTTGTTGAAAAGCCTGCCCGATACACGGGTGGTGAGCTTAACAGCGTGGTCAAAAATGCCGATGATGTTGACATTCGCTTTGCGTTTTGCTTTGCCGATGTGTATGAGGTGGGCATGTCGCATCTGGGCATGAAAATCCTTTATTCACTCATGAACGAGCGCCCCGACATATGGTGCGAAAGGGTATTTGCTCCGTGGATTGACATGGAAGCCGAGATGCGAAAGGCCGATGTGCCGCTATATGGTCTTGAATCGATGGATGCCATAAAGGATTTTGACTTCATAGGCTTTACCCTGCAGTACGAAATGTGCTACACCAACATCATCAACATGCTCGACCTTGCCAAAGTGCCTCTTCTGAGCGCTGAGCGCACCGAGGGTGACCCCTTTGTGTGCATGGGCGGACCTTGTGCCTATAGTGCCGAGGCTCTTGCCGACTTTGCCGATTTCTACATTCTCGGTGAGGGCGAAGAGGTTAACCTTGAGGTGATGGATGCCTACAAGGAATGGAAGCGCGAAGGCGGCAGCCGCTTTGATTTTCTCAAAAAAATCAGCGCCATAGAAGGCGTGTATGTGCCATCGTTTTATGAGATAAGCTACAAAACCGACGGCACCATCATGGCAATAGAGCCAAAATATGACTTTGTGCCCGCCAAAGTGCGCAAACGCATCATCAAGAACCTCGACTCTGTATATTACCCCGACAAATTTGTGGTGCCGTTTATTGAAATTGTGCACGACCGCATAATGCTTGAGGTGTTCCGCGGGTGCCTTCGCGGGTGCCGCTTTTGTCAGGCCGGCATGATATACCGTCCTGTGAGGGAAAAGACCCCCGCCACCTTGCTCGATGCTGCCCAAAAGCTCATCGACTCCACAGGCTATGAGGAAATCAGCCTTTCGTCACTTTCGACCAGTGACTATTCGTGCCTGAAAGAATTTACCGATGGTCTGCTTGACATAACCGAAAAAGAAAGCATATCTCTCTCACTACCTTCACTGAGACTCGATTCGTTTTCAATGGAGCTTATGGAAAAGGTGCAAAAGGTGCGCAAAAGCTCGCTCACCTTTGCGCCCGAAGCAGGCAGCCAGCGCATGAGAGATGTTATCAACAAAAATATCACTGAAGATGATTTGCTCACCGCTGCAAAAACAGCCTTTGAGGGCGGCTACAGCTCTATAAAGCTCTACTTTATGATGGGGTTGCCGTTTGAAACGGTGGAAGATGTGTGCGAAATTGCCGAGCTTTCCAAAAAAGTGGTGCGCCAATATCTCACCACTCCCAAAGAAAAAAGAGCACCGGGCTTAAGAATTACCACCTCGGTGGCATCGTTTGTGCCAAAGGCGTTCACGCCTTTTCAGTGGGCAAAGCAAGATGACCGAGATACCCTGCGCGAAAAGCAGTATGCCCTGAAAGAAGCCATGAATGACAAAAGAGTGAAATACAACTACCACGAAGCGCCAGTGAGTGTGCTCGAGGGTGTGTTTGCAAGAGGTGACCGCCGTCTCTCTAAGGTGCTCATGAGAGCACACGAGCTCGGCGTGAGATTTGACGGCTGGTCTGACCAGTTCAGCCAAGAAAAATGGGATCAGGCATTTGCCGACTGCGGCATGCACATCGCCTTCTACACAAGAGCGCGGAGCTTTGAAGAGGTGCTGCCGTGGGATATGGTTGATGTGGGTGTAACAAAAGAATTTTTGATATCTGAAGCCAAAAAGGCCGAGCAGGCAATCACCACACCGCATTGCCGCGAAAAATGCTCAAATTGCGGCGCAAGTTGCTTTGGAGGAGGTGTTTGCTTTGAGCCAAGACACTAAGATTATCTACCGCATCACCTACACCAAAGACGAGGGCGTCAAATACATTTCGCATCTTGATTTTCTCAGATGTGTCAACCGCGCATTCAAAAGAGCCAAGCTGCCCGTGAAATACTCTCAGGGCTTTAACCCTCACATTCTTCAAAACATTGCCCTGCCATGCCCTGTGGGCGTGAGCAGTGAGTGTGAAATGCTCGACATTGAAATGACTCGCCCCCTCGATTGCGATGAGCTGCGCCTGTGCCTTGACGAGGTTATGCCACGAGGCATAAAAATTCTTAAAGCTGAGCGATACACAAATCAGCCCGACTTTTTTGACATTTGTTCAGCGCGCTATGCCATTGACTTTTGCTCTGATGTTCCTATTGATGCCCTGGCTTTTGACAATGCCGAATGTTTTATGATAGAAAAGAAATCAAAAAGAGGCATGAAAGAGGTCAACATCAAAGACTTTGTGCAGTCTATGCACACAACCGAAACGGGCAAGTGTAGCTATCACATTGATGCAGTGATAAATGCAGGTGCCCAGTCCAACTTAAAGCCCGACCTTTTGACAAGTGCCATGGCAAAGTTTTATGCAACCGAATTTTACAACATAAAGATAGTGCGCAAAGAGATTTACTTTTCGGGCGAAAGCAAAAATAAGTGATGTAACAAAAATGTGCATACCGACAAATCGGTATGCACATTTTTTGTGTATCATATGCCAAACAATATTTAATTAAAGCTCTTAATCCATGTTACCAAAGAGTTGTGGTATACATTATCCAAAACATCTTTTTTCATCTGCTCGCTCACAGGCCCGTTGCTCTTCATCTTTTCAAGTATTGCCTGCTGAAGCTCTTGCACTGTCATTTCTTCAAATGACTTGTTTTGCATTGGTGTTTTTTGCACATCCGGTTCAGGATCCTTTTGCTCCTTTATGCTCTCTTGAATTGGTTTGAGCTCAATTGGCTCTATATGCTCATTTGTCACACATCCGCCAAGCCAAATTTCGCCTGAATTTGCCTTGATGTTTACACAAATGCTTCCATTTGAGCCTCTCGCCCTTTTCCCCGAGATTGCGCCCACATACTCTTGAGAGCTTTCGGCAGAAAGAGTCATCACAAAATCATTGTCGCTGTTGTTCACGCACACAATTGCCGTCTGGCCGTTATAATTTCTTGAAAATGCATACTGACAATTTGTCAAAAGCAGCTCTTTATAATCACCGTAAGACAGCGCCTTGGTTTGTGTGCGTATTTCGCCAAGCCTTGAAATCAGCTTGACAAAGCTGTTATTTTTGGTGTTTTCTACATACTGCTCATACGAAATTGCAGGTCTTAAAGAAGCGTCAGTGCCCCACTCTTTTTTTCCTTCAATGCCATATTCCGAGCCATAATATACCGATGCCACACCGGGCAGAGTATACATAAGAATGTGAACGGGGATAAAATGGCTTTTGTTTTTTAATTTTGTGTAAATTCGCTCAACATCATGGTTATCTGCAAAGTTATACAATTTCAGCCCGCCGCTTTGGCTTGCTCCCATTTCACACAAACGCTTCACCGTATGAGCAATTTCAAAATAGTTGTGGTCGTTATGAGCTGAATACAGTGCCTTGTGCAGATGATAATTGGTAACACAGTGCAAGGTGTTTGCGTTTACCCAGCGGGTATAATCACCATGTATAACTTCACCCATGAGCCAAAAGTCGGGCTTTACTTCGTTTGCCACCTGCCGCAGAGTCTGCATATAGCCAAAATCCAACACATCTGCCGCATCAAGGCGGAGGCCGTCGATATCAAATTCCTTCACCCAAAAACGAATCACATCACATATGTAATCTCTGACCTGGGGATTGTGCTGATTTAGCTTGGCAAGCAAATCATGTCCGCCCCAGTTGTCATAAGAAAAGCCGTCATTATATTCATTATTGCCCCAAAAATTTACATTGCAATACCAATCTTTGTATCTCGAAGCTTCTCTGTGCTCTCTGATATCTTTAAAAGCAAAAAAATCCCGCCCTGTATGATTGAATACACCATCTAAAATCACTCGTATTCCGTTTTCATGACACTTTGCCACAAAATTTTTCAAATCTTCATTTGTGCCAAGCCTTGAATCGAGTTTTTTGTAATCGGTTGTTTCGTAGCCATGACCCACCGATTCAAAAAGAGGGCCTATATATAGCGCATTAAACCCAAGTTTTTTGATGTGTGCAATAAAAGGAATCAAGCTGTTTAATCTGTGCTCGATGTGTCCATAAGTGTTTTTTTGAGGTGCTCCAGTCATGCCCAGTGGGTATATGTGATAAAATATTGCTTCGTCATACCATGCCATAATAATTCTCCGTTTCTGTGTGTCAAGCAATGTGCAAATTAAATTTTTTGCAATTTACATATCAAACTTTACCACAAATTCTAATCATTTTCAACAATTAATTTTATGCACACGGAGAGAATTTCTTGCAAAGCTCATACCTTTCACAGTTCAATTCTCTTGAACTATTCCATAAAAAAACAGACACCTTCAGTGTCTGTCTTTTTTATGGAGGCGAGGAGAATTTCTTGCAACGCTGTTGCAAGATTGTGCTCGCGACCGTTTCCTCGCTCGCTTCAAGGCTCGCTTCGCAAACAGTACCCCCTCGCACTACTCGCTCACAAATCGCTCCCCCGGAGCGATTTGCTTTACCGCTCGTACCTCTCGGAGTTCAATTCTCTTGAATTATTCCATAAAAAAACAGACACCTTCAGTGTCTGTCTTTTTTATGGAGGCGAGGAGAATTGAACTCCTGTCCGAAAATCTATTCACAGCGGGGTCTCCGAGCGCAGTTTGTGTTTGTGATTCCCCCAGAATAAAGCACACAAACAAGCTTTATCCGTCGGTAGCTTCATTGTTCATGGGCAGCTCAAAGCTTTGCCGCCTCACGTTCACCGCTCAGATGACGCTCTTAGCCCAAATGCGGTAGTTCGGGTAAGAACGGCTGCCTTTAATTAGGCAGCGTATGCTACGTTATTGTTAGCGTTTAATTTTAAAGTTGAGCTGTTTTAAGCGGTGCTCACCGCTGCTCGCTCCTGCTGCTTCAAAACCCCCGTCGAACCCTGTACGCCCCCGAGAATATTAAAAAGGCAGGCAAAAATGCCAGAGGCATTTTTGCACAGCCATATTATTATATGCAATAACAAGATGTTTGTCAACAGCAATTTTTGTCAAACATCGCTTCGCATCTGTAGATGGGATTGCCCTTTTGCGAAAACAAAGTTTCATATTCGGTCATCACATTGCCCTCAAAGCCCGACGCGTGCAGGTCGAGCGTGATGTTTCTGAGCCTCATGCCATAATCCGAAAACGAATTGAGCGAAAATTCAAACAACCCTCTGTTATCAGTTTTAAAATGAATGGCACCGTCTTTAGTGAGCAGCTTTTCCCAAAGTGAGAGATAGTTTGCATGAGTGAGGCGGCGTTTGCGATAGCCGTTTTTGGGCCATGGGTCGCAAAAGTTAATGTAGATAATCTCACATTTGGAGCTTGTGTCCATTTCGGCAAGCACTCCTGCATCACCCGCCACAAATTTCACATTGCCAAGGCCTGCATTTTTCACCTTTTCGGCAGCAAGCACAAGCACATCAAGATTTTTTTCAAATGCAATAAAGTTCACATCGGGGTTGTTGGCGGCAGTTTCGGTGATGAATTTTCCCTTGCCGCAGCCAATCTCAAGCCTTAGGGGTGCATCATTTGCAAAGGCTGCCTTTATGTCGGTGCGATATGCCAAAATATCATCAATCAAATACTTGGCGCATGCATCGAGTCTTTCTTCGCGATGTTTTTTTCGTCTCATTCTCATAGATGCTTTTGTCCTTTACTATTTGTCTTGTTTTTCATCAACAATGAGCTCTTTCACAGAAGTTGCAAGGCCTGCAAGCCCCTGAAGCTCACTGGGAATTATTATCTTGGTCGCTTTGCCCTCGGCAAGCTTTTCAAGTGCTTCAAATCCTTTGAGAGCCACAACCGAGCTTCCCGGTGCAACCTCGTTAAGACGGCGTATGCCCTCGGCGGTTGCAGTCTGAATACTAAGTATTGCCTCGGCTTCACCTTGTGCTTCGCGGATGGCGGTCTCTTTGGCGGCATCGGCTCTGAGAATAGCGGCTTCCTTTTCACCCTCTGCCACAAGGATTGCACTCTTTTTCTCACCCTCGGCTTTGAGAATAAGCTCTCGTCTTTCACGCTCCGCTTTCATCTGCCGCTCCATGGCATCTCTGATTTGCTTGGGCGGAATGATGTTCTTGAGCTCCACTCTGTTTACCTTGATGCCCCAGGGGTCGGTGGCTTCGTCGAGAATTGCTCTCATCTTGGTGTTGATGGTGTCACGCGAGGTGAGAGTTTCGTCGAGCTCGAGGTCACCAATGATGTTTCTGAGTGTGGTGGCGGTTAAGTTTTCGATAGCCGAAAGCGGTCTGTCAACACCATACACAAAAAGCTTGGGGTCGGTTATCTGATAGAATATAACAGTGTCTATCTGCATGGTTACATTATCCTTGGTGATAACGGGCTGAGGTTCAAAATCCACAACCTGCTCTTTGAGCGACACCATTTTGGCAACACGGTCAATGAACGGAATCTTCATGTGAAATCCCACATTCCATGTGGCCTGATATGCGCCGAGGCGTTCCACAATGGCGGTGTGCGCCTGAGGAATGATGCGGATGTTTCTTACTATTATTACAAGCACAATTACCGCAATGGCAATTGCAATCCATACTCCTGATGACAGATTAATCATAATTATACACTCTCCTCTTTTTCTACAACCAGCTTCACACCGCTGATTGCCTTAACCTTTACCTTTGAACCCGAGGCTATTTCTGACCTGTCGGCGCTCACTGCGGACCATTGCCTGCCCGCCACATTTACCTGACCTGCAAATTTTTCTGAGTTTATGTCATCTGTGACGATGCCCGTCTCACCCACAATTCGGTCAGCGTTGGTGGCAACTGTCTTACCGCTGTGGTGCTTTTTGATAAATGGTCTTGCAATAATGATGGCAATTGCACTCACTACCAACATCACCGCTATTTGCCACACAATCTGTGCACCACACGCTTTGGCAACAATTGCACCAAGAGCACCCGCAGCAAACCATATGCTCACAAGATTGGTGGTTGATGCTTCCACAACGAGCATTGCTACCAGAAATATTATCCACAAAATATAGTCCATAATATACACCCTCCAAAATATAATTTATCTGATTTGTCCTGAGCCAAGGATGATGTACTTGTAGGTGGTGAGCTCCTTGATGCCCATGGGGCCTCTTGCATGGAGCTTTTGTGTGCTTATGCCTATTTCGGCACCGAGACCAAATTCAAAACCATCAGTAAAGCGGGTAGATGCATTCACATACACTGCCGCTGAATCAATCGAATCCAAAAACAGGTTGGCATTTGCATAGCTGTTTGTCACAATGCATTCCGAGTGACCTGTGGAATAGGTTTCGATGTGTTCTATGGCTTCGTCTATGGAGTCAACTGTTTTCACAGAGATGATGAGCGACAAAAACTCTGTGGCATAGTCATCATTGGTTGCAAGTGCATCGCAAGCCATGCGCTCGCATGTTCTTTGACAGCCGCGTATTTCCACGCCCTTTGCCTTTAGCCTTTCGCCAAGCTTCGTCATAAAGCTATCTGACACACTGCTATGCACAAGCAGGCTTTCAGCTGCATTACACACCGAAGGGCGGCTTGTTTTGGCATTTAATATGATGCCTAGTGCCATGTCTTCATCGGCACCTTCGTCTACATATATGTGGCAATTGCCAACGCCCGTCTCTATAACGGGAACTGTGGCATTTTGCACCACTGATTTGATAAGCCCTGCTCCCCCTCGCGGAATGAGCACATCAAGATATTCATTTTTCTTCATAAGCTCTGTGGCAGCTTCGCGCGAAGTATCCTCCACAAAGCACACACAATCGGGCGAAAGAGAGCACTTTTCAAGCGAAGCTCTCATGATGTCTGAAAGAATTTTGTTGGAGCAAAAAGCGTCACTGCCGCCTCTGAGCACCACTGCATTTGCAGCTTTGAGGCACAAAGCCGCAGTGTCCACAGTCACATTGGGGCGCGATTCATATATCACTCCCGCCACACCAAGCGGCACTCTTCTCTGCCCCACCTTAAGGCCATTTGGCAGCTCCTTCATGGAGATTATCTCGCCCACAGGGTCGGGAAGCGACGCCACCTGGCGCACTCCCTCGGCAATGAGTGCAATGCGCTCGCTTGTCAGGGTGAGGCGGTCGATGAGACCTTTGTTCATGCCGTTTTCAATGCCTTTTTGAACATCCTTTTGATTTTCTTCAAGAATTTTTGCCTCGTTTGCCTCAAGGTCGGCTGCAATTGTAAGAAGCGCCTGATTTTTGGCTTCGGTGCCTATTGTCTTGAGCGATTTTGAGGCTTTTTTTGCTCTGGCGCACAAGCTGTCTATATAGTTCATGGGTATCACTTCCTATGCCTTAAATAATGTGCCCACGCTCTTGCCGTCGGCTATATCATAGAGTATTTCGGGGTCGGCTCCGTTGGCTATTATCATGTCGATGCCTGCAGCATTTGCCGCCTGAGCTGCATGGATTTTGGTTATCATGCCGCCTGTGCCGCGGTTTGTGCCTGCACCGCCTGCAAGTGCCTCGATTGATTCATCTATTGTGTCCACCTGGGCTATGAGCCTGGCATCGGGATTTTCGCGGGGGTCAGAGTCATAAAGACCGTCGATGTCTGAAAGAATTACGAGAAGCTTTGCCTTGGAAAGGCATGCAACAGTTGCAGAGAGGGTGTCATTGTCACCAAATTCAATCTGCTCAGTGCTTACAGTGTCATTTTCGTTTACAATTGGCACAACACCAAGGTCAAGGAGCCTTTCAAATGTGCTGGCGGCATTTTCATTGCGCACATGGTCACTCACCACATCTTTGGTCAGAAGAACCTGAGCCACATTATGGTTATACTCACCAAAAAGGCGCGAATAGTAGTTCATAAGCTCACACTGCCCTATTGCCGCCAGGGCCTGCTTGTCACGCGTGCACTCGGGGCGCTTTGTTATGCCGAGCTTGCCCATGCCGATGCCTATGGCACCTGAGCTCACAAGAATTATCTTTTTGCCGCTGTTTTTGATATCGGCAAGCACCTTCACAAGCTTTTCCACCCTGCGGATATTGATGCCGCCACCGTCATAGGTGAGAGTGGAGGTGCCCACCTTTACCACTATAATGTCTGCATTGTCATTTGTGTTCATTGTCATTCACTACCTTATAAAGTATCAATATGCCAAAATACCTTCACATACAACTGATGTGAAGGTAGTAGGCAACAAAAATCATATGAAAACTATTTTCTGAGCTCGCTTCTGCACTGCTTAACTCTTTCGTTAACAGCTTTGAAGTCTGTTTCAACTTTTTCGAGAATATCATCAGCAAACTTGAGCGAAGCAAGTCTGATTTCTCTGCCGTCTTTCTGAGCTTTTGCAATGATTTCGTTTGCATTGGCAACGGCTTTTTTTGTGATTTCGTGCTCGTCGATGAGACCGAGGATTTTGCTTTCTACCTCTTTTACCTTTGCATCTGCCTGTTTCTGAGCATCGGTGATGATTCTCTTGCTGTCTTCAGCAATAGATTTAGCTACTCTGAGTTCATCAGGAAGCTGAATGCTTATGTCGTTTATGAGAGACATAACTTGTTCTTTGTTTACGAGGACCTTTTTAGTAAAGGGAATTTCAAAGCCTTTATCAATAATATCCTCTAATTCGCTTAAAAGTTCGATTACATCCATCGTATGTATCCTCCTTATTGGTTTTTCTTGATTTCGTTTTTGACTTCTTCAATCATAAAATCGGGAACAAGTCCGCTAAGACTGCCACCGAGTTTGGCAATTTCCTTAACAATGCTCGATGACAGATACGAATACTTGCCGTTTGTCATGAGAAACATTGTTTCGATGTTTGGGCTGAGAGCTCGATTTGTCAGCGCCATCTGAAATTCATATTCAAAATCCGACACTGCCCGCAGACCTTTTATGATGATGCTTGCACCTATCTGATTGGCATAGTTGACCAAAAGCCCCGAAAAGCTGTCGATCTCTACATTGCCAAGGTCAGCTGTGGCACGAGTGAGCCAGTCGATGCGCTGCTCGAGCGAAAAGCACGGCTTTTTTGCGCTGTTGGTGAGAATAGCCACATACACCTTGTCAAATGTCTTGGCTGCTCTTTTGATTATATCCAAATGTCCGTTGGTCATAGGGTCAAAGCTTCCGGGATATACTGCGATTCTCATTGTGCCTCCAGAATATTGATACAAACTCTGCCATATCTTTTGTCTTTGAGCAGGTTGTAGTTTTGTATATCTATCATAGTGCCAAAGTCAAACTCTGCCACCACCACGCCGCCCGGCGCAAGAAGCGAAAGTGCTGCAATATCCTGCAAAGCATCATTCAAAAAACCATCGGCATAGGGCGGGTCGAGAAAAATGATGTCAAATTTGTTGCCCTCGTTTGCAAGACGGCCAAGAGCATCGCGAAAGTCACTCAAAACCACCTTGGCTCGCATATCCATTCGCGCTTTTGAAAGATTATCTCTCACAATTTTCACAGCATCGGCGCTCTTGTCTGCAAAAATGCAGCTGGCAGCACCTCGGCTGAGAGCCTCAATGCCCAGCGCCCCGCTGCCTGCAAAAAGGTCGAGCACCTTTGCATCGGCTACTCTATCAAAAAGCATACTGAAAACAGCCTCTTTGACATTGTCAAGGGTGGGTCTTGTGGCGTCGCCTCTTAGCGAAGAAAGCCTGAGACCTCTTGCTGTGCCTGAAATAACTCTCAAAACATAACTCTCCTATATTAAATATACTTACAAATATTATATATTTTCTTCATTGTATTGTCAATAGAAAATTTCTGTTTTTTGCAATTTGTCTTGAAGAACTCGCATTTTTGTGGTACAATACATTAACACTAACCGAAAGGAAAAACATGTTATGGAATGGATAAAAGTTACCATATTCACATCAAGTGCAGGCATCGACTTTGTGTGTGACATGCTCTCAGAGCTCGGAATAACAGGCGTTGAAATAGAGGACGAGCAGGATTTCACTCAGTTTCTTGAGCAAAATCACAAATACTGGGACTATGTAGATGATGAGCTCATGCAGCAAAAGAAAAAAGAAACCTGCGTAAAAATATATCTTGAAAACAATGATACCCTCACAGAAAACCTCGTTGCGCTAAAGAGTGCACTTACTTCCCTTGCCAAAAATGACACCACGGGCGAGTGGGGCAGGCTCGAATTTGACACAGAAGGCATAAACGAAGAAGACTGGGCAAACAACTGGAAAAAATATTTTCACCCCATAGAGGTGGGTAGCAAAATCCTCATTCAGCCCGAGTGGGAGCCGCTTGATGGCAGCACCGAGCGCATTGTGTTCACCGTCAATCCGGGCATGACCTTTGGCACAGGCACCCACCACACCACCAAGCTCTGCATCGAAGAACTCGAAAAATATATCACACCGTCTACTGAGCTTTTAGACATAGGCTGCGGCAGCGGTATTCTCTCGGTGATTTCACTCCTTCTGGGTGCAAAAGAAGCCTGGGCGCTCGACATTGACCCCGCATGCGAGCATGTGGCGTTTGAGAACGCAACTCTAAACGGTGTGGACACCTCAAAATATCACATATATTCAGGCGACATCACATCAGACAAAGCTCTCTTTGATACCCTTAGCGTGCGCAAATATGATGTGATAGTTGCAAATATTGTGGCAGATGTTATAATAGCCATTCTTCCAGTTGTCCGAAAGCTCATAAAAGACGGCGGAATCTTTGTGTGCTCGGGTATCATAGAAGAAAGACTTCCCGATGTGCTTGAAGCTATGGAGAGCAAAAGCATAACTGTGTGTCACAAAAGCATGGCAGGCGGTTGGGTGGCTATGAGCTGCCTGATTCAATAATTGCAAAAAACTCTTGACTAAACCCATGGTTGGTTGGTATAATATGCTATTGAGAGGTGAAGTTAATGCACAGATTTTTTATTGATTCATCTGCCGAGGGCTGTGATGAAATTACAATCACCGGTGATGATGTTGTGCATATCACAAGAGTTCTCCGCCTCGGCGAGGGTGATGAAATAACCGTGTGCGACTCACTCGGCTATGATTGCCTGTGCAAACTGGTGCGCACCTGCAAAGATGAAGTGACGGCAAAAGTGCAAAGCCGCCAAAAAAACAACGCCGAAGCAAATATAAACATAACTGTGTATCAGGGTGTGCCAAAAGGTGACAAGCTCGACACAGTTGTGCAAAAATGCGTGGAGCTTGGAGCTGTGCGGATTGTGCCCGTGGCAATGAAACGCTGTGTGGCACTCATCAAAGACCCTGCAAAAAAAACTCAGCGATTGCAAAAAATTGCCCACGAGGCTGCCAAGCAGTGCGGCAGAGCGCGCTTGCCCGCAGTGGACTGTGTGATGAACTTTGCCGATGCACTCTCTGAGGCTGCAAACGCCGATTTGCGCCTGCTTGCCTACGAAGATGAAAAAATGAGCAGCATCAAAAGTGTGCTGCGCCAAAGCCATGATGTTAAAAATATCAGTATTTTTATAGGTCCCGAGGGAGGTTTTGACCCCTTGGAGGTAAAAGATGCCCAAAGCAAAGGCTTTAGCATTGTATCTATGGGCCCAAGAATACTTCGCACCGAAACTGCTCCCCTTGCGGCAATCACCGCGGTGATGTATGAGCTTGGAGATTGGTGAGATACTAAAAACATATTGTGCAATGCCAAAGGGCGTTGCAGGGAATGGAGCTTAAAATGAAGAAAAACATGTCTGCAACAGAATATAAAGAACGCAAACAAAACAAGGCTGCGGCTCTTGAAAGAGAGTCAAACCTTACTTTGGTGTCCACCTCGGTTGCCATTGTGTCGTTCTTTCTCATGTTATATATCCACAATGCCGTAACCACCAATTTTGTGGCAGCATCGCGCATGCTCACAATCCTTGAACTTATTTTTGTGGCAGTAGGGATAGTTTGTGCAGTATTTGCCATCTGGAAAAAGAAGAGCTTCCTTTGGGAATATGCAGCAGTGTGTCTTGTGCTTGCAGCAGGCTATTACCTCTTGCAAAACGGCGTGTCAGGCATACCGGGCATGGTAAAGGAAACTGCCGGTTCGTTCACAGTATCCCCTCTGGCGCAAAAGCTTTCAAAGGTTATCACCACCAAAAATATGGTGTATGCACTGTGGGCATTTAATGTGCTCTACTGCGTGCTGACCATAGTTCTTCATTCTGCAAAATACACCAAAATCAAAAAGGGCAATAACTAATCATGCGCATTGTAATCCAAAGAGTAAAAAAAGCAAGTGTCACCATCGATGGTGAAATAAGCGGTGCTATAGAGCATGGTCTTTTGGCTCTGATTGGCTTTTGTGAGTCAGATTCTGCATCGCTGCTCTCCCCCATGGCTGACAAAATGATAAACCTGCGCATCTTCACCGATGATGATGACAAAATGAACCTTTCGCTCCTCGATGTGGGAGGTGAGCTTCTGGCAGTATCGCAATTTACGCTCTATGCCGATTGCCGCAAGGGAAGGCGGCCATCGTTTAACCTCGCCAAAAATCCTACCGAGGCAGAGGCTCTGTATGATGAATTTGTGGCGTTGTGCTCGCAAAAGCTTGGCAAAAAAGTGGCCACAGGCAGCTTTGGCGCCGACATGAAGGTAGAGCTTTTAAATGACGGCCCTGTCACTATAGTGCTCGACTCTGACGAAATAGTTAAATAAACTGAATCTAAGGGATATAAAACTCATTGTTTTATATCCTTTTTTGTTGGGTCGTGACAGTTGACAAACCCTTCTTTGTATTATATAATAATAAGATAAAATGCAAAATGGATTTTTATGTGTAAAAATACTTACATTACACAGGAGGCATACAGATGTATAATAAAGTTGACACAAACCTCAATTTTGTGGAAAGAGAAAAGCAAATCGAAAAATTCTGGAAAGATAATGACATCTTCCAAAAGAGTATCGACAGCCGCGCCGAGGGTGAAACCTACACCTTCTATGACGGCCCCCCCACAGC
>JAFVSB010000187.1 GCA_017503945.1 Clostridia bacterium | reverse complement strand
ATGGTACTGATATATTCTATATATTGGTCTGTAATAGCTATGAGAGATATGTTGCATATGTCGAGCTTGTTGCGCTTTATGAGATGCTCAAGCAGATCAAGTGGACCTTCAAACTGCTCTGTCTTAAAGGTAAGCTGTTCCATTAATTATCACCGATTATATAAAAATATTGACTATGAAAGCCGATACAAACTCATAAAATCTCAGCACATACATCTGAAGCACAGAGAGCACGGGAGTTATTGTGCCTGCATACACAAGCAAAATGAGAATGAGGCTGAAATATCTTTCGTATTGATACACCTTGTATTGAAGCCTATAGGGCAAAAATTCCAATAAAATCTTTGAGCCGTCGAGAGGGGGAATAGGAATGAGGTTGAAAATCATAAGACCTGTATTCATATACACACTCTGCAATAAAATACTGAGCACAAAAGAAGTCAGCACGGAATTTGCGGGCATAAAATATGAACAAACATAAAGCAATATGCAGCTAATTAGCCCAAGGATAAAGTTTGACACAGGGCCTGCAAGGCTCACTGTGATGATGCCTGCACGGCGATTGCGAAAGTACATGGGGTTAATGGGCACAGGCTTTGCCCAGCCAAAACGGAAAAACAGCATGCAAAGCGCACCTATGGGGTCAAGATGGCGCAAAGGGTTGAGGCTGAGGCGGCCGCTGTAGCGTGCAGTGTGGTCACCCATATAATATGCTGCCCAACCATGGGCACACTCATGAACGGTGATTGCCAGAAGAAGCGCAGGAATACTGACTATAAAAGACAAAAGTTGTTCTTTGCCAAACATTATGCATTAAACTCCTTTACAGAAGGTCATTTTTGATTATATCATCATATGTTTCTCTTTTGATTATGAGCTTATGTTGTCCGTTTGATACCATAACCACAGGCGGGCGGGGAATGCGATTGTAGTTGCTCGCCATTGAATAGTTATAAGCTCCTGTAGACATCACTGCCAGTATGTCACCGCTTTCGGCCTTGGGCAGATGGCAACGGTCTATGAGGATGTCGCCCGATTCGCAGCATTTGCCGCACACTGTGACATATTCTTCGGCTTTATCACAAGCTCTGTTTGCAAGGATTGCATCATATTCACTGCCATAGAGGATATAGCGCGGATTATCGGCCATGCCGCCATCAACCGACACAAACTTGCGCACATTGGCAATGTCTTTGATGGTGCCGACTGTGTAGAGTGTGATGCCTGCATCGCCCACTATAGAACGCCCCGGCTCCATGTATATGAAAGGAACTTCCATTGAGTTGGCAGCGCAGATATCAGCTATGGTGCCTGCCACTGCCTCTATGTAGCCTTCGAAAGGAACGGGGGTGTCACCTTCTACATATTTGATGCCAAAGCCACCGCCAAGATTGAGCTCGGCAAGTGAAAGACCGAGTTCAGCTTTGAGATACACATAGAAATTCATCATGATTTCAGCGGTTTGGCGGAAGGGCTCAAAGAGAAAAATCTGAGAGCCTATGTGGCAATGCAGACCGCATATGCGCACATTTTCAAAAGTCATGGCATGACGAATGAATTTAATTGCCTCGCCGTTTTCAATGGCAAAACCAAATTTGCAATCGATGTGACCTGTGGAGATGAATTCATGAGTGTGAGCATCAACACCCGGCTTTACGCGAATCATTATGTTGGTTGTAACGCCATTTGCTTTGCTGATGGCGTCGATTTTTTCAATTTCACCGTGACCGTCTACAATAATGCGGCCAACTCCTGCTTTTATTGCCATTTCGATTTCGTCATAGCTTTTGTTGTTGCCATGAAACACGATTTTGGAAGGGTCAAAGCCTGCTTTGAGCGCTGTGTATAGCTCTCCGCCCGAAACAACATCAACCCCAAGGCCCTCCTCGCCTGCAAGCCTATACATATACATGGTGCTGAAAGCCTTGCTGGCATACAGGCATCTGCCGTGACCTGAGTAGAATTTGTCTATTGAATTTTTATAAGCTCTCATGTTGGCGCGGATGCGGTCTTCGTCCATAACATAAAGCGGTGTGCCATATGCAGCACAAAGCTCCACAGTGTCGCATCCACCAATGGAAAGATGCCCCTGAGAGTTAATTTCCATGTAATCATGCTTGAGCATGCCAAATACCTCCGATGATGAAAAATCTAAATGAAAATACAGACATAATATCATATCATATATTCAAATTATTATATCAAAAATTTGCTGCAATGTCAAGCAGAGGTCTTTTGGTGCATGGCTTTTTAAAAAAACAACGCCCACTGCCAAGTGGGCGTTACTTATTATGGTTATAAAACAGTCAATCTGCGCTATCATTATTTGATAAGCAGAACAACAGGATACATAGGCTCCACTCTCACATCAATGCAATATTTATTGTCAGCTGTTTTGGTCCAGCTAAGGGGCATTTCTGTGCCGTCGGAGTTGACAACCTTGATTTCTGACGGTTCATTTTCAAGATACAGATCGGTGCTTTCGAGGGGATCATAAGAAAGATTGAAAAGTGCCGTGAGAAGTCTGCTATCATTGATGTAACCTGCTCTCATGCAGATTTCGTTGTCGCCATCATAATACACGGGCAGTGCACCTGCACGGGTGAGCAAATCAACAAACTGCTTTTTGCGTGTTTGATTAAGGAACGCAAAGCCTTCCAGATAATCAAAGTTAACTCTCGGTTCACCGCTATATACAACGGAAAGCTTGTTATTGTCTCTCATGTAAACCGTCACAGCAGGAGATACAATTTTTGCTTCTCCGTTATCTTTGGCAAAGATATATGACAATGCTTCAGTTTTGTCGTCTGTGATGGTAATGCGTCTGCTGTTTTTCTGGGGGAAACAAGTGCGGCCGAGTGTGCCGTCGAAGGTTTCACCGCTTATGGCAGTTCCTTCAAAATCTGACACATCAACTCCGAGCCACTTACCGTAGCCACGCTCGATAAGGTCTCTTGCCGGCTCTGACGACATAAATACAGAACCCTTAAAAGTTTCTTCTATCTGGCTGTCGGTCATGTCTCTCACAATGTCGCCCTCAAGGAAAGCGGCACCGGTGTTTTTGTCGGCAAAATAAAACGGTATGCCAAGGCGCTCTAACGCACAACCTGTCCAGTCGTTACGATGATACAGCCATATATTATCTTTGGAGAAGCTATGGTGTGTTTGTTCGATAAACATCGAATTTGCGCCGACCCATCTGATACCGCGGCTAAGCTCCGACACCTTGTCGTAGTAGGCAACATGGTCGGCGAGAATGTCTATATATGCCTTGCTGCTTTCGAGTTCACCGTCACAAAAACGGGTAATCCAGTGCTTTGCACCCATGAGACCGTCGAGCATTGAGGCTGTGTAGTGAGAATGGAGATAGCGTGCATTTTTGGCATAGCGGTTAAATGGAACGGTATCGGTTTCGGCAAGAATGATATCGATGCCGTTATTTTTGAGCTTTGAGGAGCACACACACGCACGCCTCATAGTATCACTGAATCCCCTCACACTGTATGGTGCATATGTGCCGTTAGGCACTCTGACGATTGTGGGATTGCCTTTGCCGGCAAAAATGGGATTGGTGTATATAACCGAGTCGCATTCGTCACCACTGGTGCAGTTGATGCCCTGAATTGTAGGATCAACACTATCGATGGCTTCTCTCATTTCAGTTACAAAATTCACCAGTGAATCGCGTTGCATTTTGATATATTCCAAAGTAACAGGATCATCGTCGGGATGAGTTCTGAAATATGTATACAGCTCTTCCCTCGTCATATCGAGTCCGGTTCTCTTTTTGAATTGGGCCATATGATAAGGACAAACACATCCCCTACCCGGTCTCATTATGAGACGAATGTCATCATCGAGCATTATGGCACCGGGGCGCTCTGATGCAACAAGGCGCATAACTTCTTTAAAATGTGCTACAAAGTTTTTGTCTTCAGGACACCATGCACTGATTGCCACGCCGTCATTGAGATTGACAATTTTCTGGAAAGGTGTATCCACTAAAGAATTTGCATGACCGAGTGATGATTGAACAAGCACACCTGTTTTTACGCCCAACGGTTCGAGAGCATCACGATAGCGGGCATAGAGCTTGCATTGCTTTTCGGCTTTGTTCCACACGGGATTACCCTCGGGCACCAGCGACATCTTGAAAAGCGGCATTGTGCTTACACCGCGTTCATACTGTTCTCTGACATTGTTGCACACCTGGTCAAAATCGTTCTCGTTGAGCGGTACTATTGAATATGTATACACAGATGCTGTCTCCTTTTTATATAATGTGTTTTCTATCATATTCAGCTTGATTATTGCTGAGCCTTATCAAATCGGCTTATTGTGACCTCTGACGGGGTAAGTGCATCAGACACTGCAAGGTCCACAAGCGCTACTGTCTGTTTGCCTGATACTATTGATTCAATCACCGACGAATCAATGCCGCCTCCAAGAAGGGGATCGCGGAGCTTTAAAATCCTTTGCAGTTCATCTGCACCGATGGGGGAAAACCCAAGTCCATCATCAGATGCAAAGCCAAAGGTTATTCTTTTTGCAAAAGACACGCCGTCATAGGCACTGTAGCTGCCGTCATCTGCCCGGCACAAGGCACCTCCCTGCTCCACCTTATAGGCCGACAAAAACTCTGCCACAGAGTTCATAAGGCTTAACCCCTTTGCAGTTTTGAAGCTGCCAGCAAAGGTTTCACCCTGCAGTGATGAATCAAAGAATTTGAATTTGGTGGCAGCTGCAGTGATGACTGCATATGAATTTTCGGGCAAATTAAATGCGGTGGTGTCGTCAGTCATAGTAAGCTGAAAATCAACTGTGGTGAAGCTATCGACAATTGGATTGTAGTCTTCACTCAGAAGCTCCTCGCCGCTGCTATTCATTATCTCATCATAGCGGCTGTTTATTTCTTCCTCAGAAGGTGAATCATCGATGATTACCTCTTCATTTTTGGAACATGCACACATTAGCGTAAGCATCAAAAAACACACAGCCGCAAGCTTTAAGTACTTGTTCATATTATAATATCCCTTCATTAAAATCAGAGCAGAGGATAATCAGGCGGCAGAAGAATCTGCTCACCGTCGGGGTTGATGATAATGCCCTCTGCTGCAGGCTGAGCCATAACACCTTCTGCAATAGCAGCCTTATAGTCGGCATATGTCATTTTTGCAACTCGGCAATCATGCTCACGGGCAAATGCAAAAGAGTTTTCGGCATCGGTGAAGAGGGCTGCTGATTTTATGCCATTGTCACGATTGATGAGAAGTATGTGGTAAGATTGTGCAGGCAGCTCGGCATCGGGAGTTTCATCACTCATAGGCTCATAATCGGGGCACATATATGGAATGTAGAACTCATACTGTGCAAAACCCGAGCGGGCTATGCTGAGCACATCTTCACTGTCAGTTTTGCCGGCTCTGTTCATAAGAGCGAAAAGCTGTTGTTTGGTTTCGGGTTTTACCTTAACAGGCTCACTCTCTATTTTAAATTCGGGCACATCTTCATGTTCTGCTATAGGCTCTGCCTCGGGTTCAGGCTCTGCCTCGGGCTCGGGTTCTGCCTCGGGTTCAGGTTCTGCCTCAGGCTCAGGTTCTGCCTCAGGCTCGGGCGCTGCTTCGGGCTCGGGCTCTGCCTCGGTCTCGGGCTCTGCCTCGGGCTCGGGTTCTGCCTCAGGCTCGGGCGCTGCTTCGGGCTCGGGCGCTGCTTCGGGCTCGGGCGCTGCTTCGGGCTCGGGCGCTGCCTCGAAATCACTATCAATACCAAATTCTGCCATATCGGCAAATGAAAAATCAGAAGCAGCTGTTTTTACTGAGAACTCAGGCAAAATGCTGCCGGCTGCAGTGTCAAGACCTGCCTTGACATAAAATGGCTCCATGCCCTCTGTGAGCGAGCCTGATTTTGAATACAATATACATTCAATGGGAAGTCCGTTGCGCACCTTTTTGGTCTCGCCGTCAAGATATATATTTATTATTTTGAGAAAACGGGCTTCAATATCAACAACAAGCAAATAACCTGCCTTTTCTTCATATTGAGTATATACCAAATATGCTTTGCGAGCATCAGGAAAAAGCTTTTTGAGCATCTCTTTGAGCACAGAAATGAGCTCCTTGGGAGCAGGGTCGGGAGCAGAAAAACGGTAGGGGGTTGTGTTGCGAAGTGCCTCGGCAGCTCTTGCTTCAGCTTCTTCTCTTTCGCGCTGAAGAATTTCGCGCTGGCGTCTGGCTGCTTCGAGCTCTCTTTGGCGCTCAAGCTCTCTGGCTTGCTCGATTTGTTGTTGCTTTTTATTTTTGCTGAAAATCATTATAATTACCTCCTCATACGAGTTTGGTTATTCAAAGTATATTTTAACATAAAACGCCATAAAATGCAATATGCAAATGAGTACAGGCAATATTAGCAAACAGGCAAAAGGCAGTATTCCAAGCACAAGCTTTTGGATGTTCTCGGAGAAAACCTCTGCAGGCGAAGCCGAAGCCAGTTTTCGAAGAGAATATCCAAGAGCTTGTGCAAGCAGTATGCAAATAAACAATAATCTATAACAGTTCAAATTACTACTCGTTATACACTGCCTTTACAATTTCCTCTTTTGATGCAAGAGTAACAAAATCAAACATATCAAAGCCTTCATAAAAGCTCACTTGCACCTCAACACTTAAATTGCCCGATTCGAGCTTTTTGATTGATATTTCGTCACAAGAAAGATTGTTTTCTTCCAAAAGCTTGCGCACTGTGGGCAGAGCCTCGGGGCAATCGGCGAGTGTGAACACTATGGTCTCAAAGTTGACATGGCGCAGGGCTCTGAATTTTTTGTGAAATAAAAGCTGAAGCACCACAATTATGAGAGTGGTGACAATGCCAAGCACATACATGCCCGCACCAATTGCCATGCCTATGCCCGAAGTGGCCCAGATGCCTGCAGCAGTGGTGAGACCCTTTACGGAGTTTTTGTGCACAAAAATCATGCCTGCACCAAGAAAGCCTATGCCCGATACAACCTGAGCCGCAAGGCGCGATCCATCAAAATCGCCACTGTCGGCAAAGCCGTATTTGGAAATTTCCATCATAAGGCACGATGCAATTGCAACAATGATGTGGGTGCGGATGCCGGCTTCCTTTTTGCGGTTGTTGCGCTCTTGACCTATAATATAGCCGCACATGCTTGCCAGAAGCAGGCGTATTACGAGTTCAAGCTGATTGATTGCAAATGAAACTAACCAATTACTCATATTAGCATCTCCTTTGTATAATATTATTCGAGCATGATAGTATATCATGCAAAAACAAACAGCACCTGTCTAATTAAGACAGATGCTGTTGTTGTACCAAAAGCAGCGCTGGAAGGACTCGAACCTCCGAAATGCCGGAATCAGAATCCGGTGCCTTACCAACTTGGCGACAGCGCTATATAACTGACCTCTCAAACGGTACGAAATGCATTATATCACAACCGAAACGGCTTGTCAAGGTTTTTTTCGTTTTTTTGCAAATTTATTTTATGATACCAAAAACTTAGTCTATAAAAACAAAATTTTATATTATTTCAACACAAATCTCTGACTTTTTTTTAACAATCTCGTCGCTTTTTTGGTGTTTTGCCCTTGACTAACACAAATGTTTGTTATATAATTATAGGTAATTAATTTTTGAAAGGATGATAATTATGAACAGAGTTTATAACTTCTCAGCAGGTCCGTCTGCGCTCCCTCTTCCGGTTCTTGAAAAAGCACAGGCTGAGCTTGTTTGCTATGGAGAATCAGGAATGTCAGTTATGGAGATGAGTCATCGCTCTTCAGATTATCAAAAGATTATAGATGATTGCGAAGCACTCTTAAGAGAACTGCTGAGCATTCCCGATAATTACAAAGTGCTGTTTCTTCAGGGCGGTGCATCAAGCCAGTTTGCTATGGTGCCCCTCAATCTTTATGGCAAAAATAAAAAAGCTGACTATGTGCTCACAGGCCTGTGGTCCAAAAAGGCACAGAAAGAAGCTGCCAGATACGGTGAAGCCAAAATTGTTGCATCTTCTGATGATAAAGTGTTCAACTACATTCCCGAAATCACAAAAGACACATTCAGCCCCGATGCTGACTATGTGCACATTACATACAACAACACCATCTACGGCACCAAATATGCCGAAGTGCCCGACACAGGTGATGTGACACTTGTGGCCGATATGTCATCATGCATCCTCTCTGAGCCCGTTGATGTGTCAAAATTTGGCATCATCTATGCAGGTGCTCAGAAGAACATGGCTCCTGCAGGTCTTACCGTGGTTATCATCAGAGAAGATCTCATCGGCAATGCGCTCGACATCTGCCCCACTATGTTTGACTATAAGACTCATGCTGAAAACGGCTCAATGTTCAACACTCCCCCCACATATACAATATACATCTGCAAGCTCGTGTGCGAATGGCTCAAAGAAAACGGCGGCATCGAGGCTATGCACAAAACCAACCTCAAAAAAGCTGAAATTCTTTATTCATATCTTGACAGCAGCGAAATGTTTTCTGCAACAGTTGCCAACCCCAAGGACAGATCACTCATGAATGTGCCCTTTGTGACCGGCAACGATGAGCTCAATGCAAAATTCATCAAAGAAGCTACTGCAGCAGGTTTTGTAAACCTCAAAGGTCACAGAACAGTGGGCGGTATGAGAGCAAGCATCTACAATGCAATGCCTGTAGAAGGCGTGCAGGCGCTTGTGGATTTCATGAAAAAATTTGAAGCAGAAAACAAATAATACCTGGAGGCAAACTCAATGTATGAAGTACTGACACTCAACAAGATTGCAAAATGCGGTCTTGACAATCTCGATAGCAATATATTCAGTGTAACTGATGAAGTAAATAATCCTGATGCCATCATTCTCAGAAGCTTCAAGATGCACGACATGGAGCTTGGCGACAATCTCAAGTGTGTGGCAAGAGCAGGTGCAGGCACCAACAATATCCCCATTGACAAATGCTCCGAAAAAGGCATTGTAGTGTTCAACACTCCCGGTGCAAACGCTAATGCCGTGGTTGAGCTTACTGTGGCAGGTATGCTTTTGGCATCAAGAAAAATCAGCGACAGTATCGAATGGGCAAAGGGTCTCAAGGGTGAGGGCGACAATGTGGGCGCACTTGTTGAAAAAGGCAAAAGCGCTTTTGCAGGCCCTGAAATTCTTGGCAAAAAGCTTGCTGTGGCAGGTCTGGGTGCAATTGGCGCCAGGGTTGCAAAGCTTGCTCAGGCACTCGGCATGGAAGTGACGGGTTATGACCCGTTCATCACCGAAGAAGCTGCAAAGGCTCTTGGCAATGTGGAAATCAAAAAAGAACTCGGCGAGCTTGTTGCCGATTGTGACTACATTTCAATGCACATGCCTCTCAATGATGCCACCCGCGGCATCATTGGTGATGAGATGTTTGCACTGATGAAACCCGGCACCAGACTTCTCAACTTCTCAAGAGGTGAGCTTGTCGACCCGGCTGCACTCAAAAAAGCAATTGATGCAGGCATAATTGCTTGCTATGTGGTAGACTTCCCGAGTGAAGAAACTCTTGGCATGGACAATGTCATCAACATTCCTCACCTTGGTGCTTCTACACCTGAATCAGAAGACAACTGTGCTATTATGGCTGCCAAGGAGCTTTCGGACTTTATAAGATACGGCAACATTGTAAACTCCGTGAACTACCCCAATCTTGATGCTCCGATGGGCACAAAATACAGAGTGACCGTGGCTCACAAAGCATCTGATGATATGCTTGCCAATCTCACTGCTGCTTTTGCTGAGGCAAATATTGCCGTAGCAAGCATTGCATGCAAAGCAAAGAAAGACAACGGCTATGCAATAATAGATGTTGATGCAGACCCCAAAGCAGTTGCAGAAAAAATTGCAGGTTTTGACGGTGTGTGCAAAGTAAGAATTATTGAAGCATAATTAAATAATTGCAATAAAAGGGCGTGTCTCAATAAGTGATTTTTCACTCAATTGAGGCAACGCCCTCTTTTTCTGCCCAAAATGTGGATAACTTTTAGAAATTTCATTAATTTTTGGTGCACAAAATAAAGCTCGTTGTTTTACGAACTATTTGAT
>JAFVSB010000186.1 GCA_017503945.1 Clostridia bacterium | reverse complement strand
GCAGCTTCCGTGTTTTTCTTCAACAAAAAGTGGGGGAGTGTGCTGTTGGGTGTAGCATCTGTCATTGCATTTTCGCGCTTATATTTATATGTGCATTATCCAACCGATGTGCTTGGAGGAATAATTTGCGGCTTGCTGGCTGCAATTGCAGCTTATTGTATAACCATAAGAATCAAAAAAGATGCAAAACCCAAAGAGTAAGCTTTTGGCTTTGCATCTAATGTCAGATTAATTTTATTTTTTAACACCATCGATCAATATAGAAAAACCGTAGCGGAAGTTCTTTATTGCCTCTTTGAGAGATACTTCCCTTATTACGGAGTCTGCATTGTAGCCTCTGCAAAAGCACCACACGCTATAGCTCAATGCATCAGAGTCCACATCATCTCTGATGAGATTATTTTCTTTTCCGATTTCGATGAGGTCTTTGATTCTGGCAGTCCACCATTCAAAATTAAATGTAGTTATGCTTGCATGCTCAAACATATAGCTGCTGAAATACAGGTTGATTTCATAGGTGTTTGTCAGAGCAAGGGTGGCAATGTGAGTCACATATTCAAAAAAATCCTGACCAGGCTCATATTCTTTTTTTAGTGCATTATGCATTCTGTATACAGAATTTTTATACACAATCTCAAGCACTTCACCTATGTTGTGATATCTGTTGTAAAACACGCGATTTGTGGCGCCAAGCTCTTTTAATATTTTCCTCACGGTTACATTATGAGCGCCTTCGCTTTTTACCAGTCTTGTAGCTATTTTAATGATTTCTTCACTGATAGAATCGTGAATAAGTTGATTTTCGTTTTTTTTCATTTTGCATCTCCCGAATTAATGGAGAAAAAACACTATCGGTTCATTCTCTAACATAGCACATGCTGTGCCAAGGACATTATATCACAAATTCTGTGTTTGTCAATCTATTTTACTTTTAAAGGAGAACTAGTTATGATAGGTCTTGTGGTAGAAGGTGGTGCCAATCGCACCTATTATTCGGTTGGCGTGCTGGACGCATTTATCGATCATGGTATCAAGGTTGATTTCATGGTTGGGGTATCTGCAGGCATTGCAAATGCCACATCATACATATCTGGCCAGAGGCACAGATCCCTCGAGCTTGGCTTGAAATATATTCCTGATAAGCGCTACATGGGTTTAAAATATATGTTCAAAAAAGATAATCGCAGTTATTACAACAGAGATTTCATATTCAATCAGATACCCAACGAGCTCATGCCTTTTGATTATGAATCATTTAGTCAATACAGCGGCAAGGTTTATGCCGTTGTCACAAACCTCGACACCGGCAAGCCCGAATACCTTCCGCTCGACGCCTCTGATAAATCATGGCGCATTGTTCAGGCAAGCTGTGCTTTGCCGCTGATGTTTCCTCCCGTCAAAATTGGTGGCAAAGAGTATTTTGATGGCGGTTGTTCTGACCCTCTGCCTGTTGAGTTTGCCTATAAGAGTGGGTGCGACAAAATAATTGCTATCCTTTCAAGAGAAGAATCATACCAAAAACATGCAGAAGCAGATGTTAATATTTCATCGTTTTTGTATCGCAAAAAAACGAACTTTTCTCAAACCCTGAAACATAGAAGCGATATTTACAATGACAGCCGCAGATTTTTAAGTGAAAAACAAAAAGAGGGTTCTGCTTTTGTTTTTTGCCCAAAAACTACTGTGGGATGGAGCCGCACAGAAAAAGATCCGGCAAAGCTTCAGATGATGTATGATGAAGGCTACAGTGATGCTGTTTCAAAAATGGACACATTGAAGGAGTTTATGATATGTGAATGATTTGTGCGAATACGGCAAAAATATATATGGAGAACTTTTTTAAATTAT
>JAFVSB010000185.1 GCA_017503945.1 Clostridia bacterium | reverse complement strand
TGCTTTTCAACAACATAATCATCTTTGCCGGGAACTTTGAGAGTAAGCTTAGAGCCCTCAATACCTATTCTTTCGCAAAGACCTTTTGCAAGAACTTTTTCTTCTTCGATTTTGATGAACTGATATTTGAGTGAAGAACTTCCTGCATTGATAACTAAAATATTCATAACAAATACCGCCTTTATAAATTATTATGTTTAATTACTGAGCCTGAGCCTGAACACAAGTAATAGCAACAACACCAACGATATCGTCAGCAGAGCAGCCTCTTGAAAGGTCGTTGATTGGCTTTGCAATGCCCTGTGTCACAGGACCATATGCTTCGGCTTTGGCAAGACGCTGTACAAGCTTATAGCCAATGTTGCCGGCATCAAGGTCGGGGAACACAAGCACATTTGCTTTACCTGCAACATCTGAATCGGGTGCCTTTGAAGAACCAACACTGGGAACAATAGCAGCATCGAGCTGGAGTTCGCCATCAACCTTGAGATTGGGGTTAGCTTCTTTGCAGATGCGTGTGGCTTCAACAACTTTATCTACATCGGCGTGTTTGGCACTACCCTTTGTAGAGTGAGAAAGCATAGCAACAATAGCTTCGCTCTGTGCAAGGAGTTCAAAAGATTCTGCCGAACAAGCAGCAATTGCGGCAAGCTTTTCGGGGTCGGGATTCTGTTCAAGACCGGAATCAGCAAAAATAAATGTGCCGTTTGCGCCATATTCACAATCGGGAACAACCATAACAAAGAAAGCAGAAACGAGCTTAACACCCGGTTTGGTTTTGATAATCTGCAAGCTGGGACGAAGTGTGTTCGCTGTGGAATGACATGCACCGGAAACCACGCCGTCAGCATCACCTGCTTTTACCATAAGGCAAGCATAATACATGTAATCACCAAGAGCTTGCTTTTTGGCTTCTTCATATGTAAGACCTTTGGATTTGCGAAGTTCAACAAAAAGATTAATGTATTCCTCGGTCTTTTCGTATGTGAAGGGGTCGATTATTGTAGCTTTGGAAATATCAAGACCTTCACTGTTTGCGGCAACTTCCTCGGGAGTGCCTATGATGATAATGTTGGCAATATCTTCCTTGAGGCAAGTTTCAGCAGCTTCAAAAGTTCTTCTGTCCATTGATTCGGGAAGAATTATTGTCTTCTTATCTTGTTTTGCGCGAGCTTTGATTGTGTCTAAAAATGTGCTCATTTTTTACCTCCTGTATATTACAAATAAATATAAGTTACATATACAAAAATAATTATACTACATAAATCCTAAATTTACAATAGCCGACAATGTATTTATTGAATTTTTAGATAAACTTTTTTATAAAAGCTCTTTTAAAATATGCAAAAATATGTTATTATGTATAAAACGATAAAAACAAGGAGCAGATTGCTATGAGTTTAGATAATGTATACATTAAAAATGAATTCTTAACTGTGTGCATCAAAACTTTAGGTGCAGAGCTTACAAGCATCAAAGATGCCAATGGCGAAGAACGCCTTCATCAGCCCGACATGGTTTTCTGGAATGGGCAGGCACCAGTACTCTTCCCTATTTGCGGCACACCAAGAGATGAAAAAATTATTATAAACGGCAAAGAATATGAAATGGGTTCACATGGATTTGCGCTGGAGTGTGAATTCAATCTTATGGAATGCACAGAAGATCTTGCTGTGTTTTCTCTTGTATCAAATGATGAAACAAAGAAACAATATCCATTTGATTTTGAATTGATTATAACATACAAACTGCTGGGTAATTCAATTGATGTGAGCTATGAAATAATCAACGATGGCGATGAAAAAATGTATTTTTCAATAGGTTCACACGAAAGTTACAACTGCATCGAAGGACTTGGTGAATACGAAATACATTTCGAAAAAGAAGAGCCAACCAAACCCTATATTTTTGAAACTCACCGAATTCCTGAGGAGAGTCTTTCGATTGCTGATGGACACAGTGTACTTTCGCTGAGTAATGAGCTTTTTGCTGATTCAGTGACTGTTGTGTATGAAAACCCCGAAAGCAACTTTGTGTATCTTGTCAATAAAACCGAAGGAAAAAAAGTCAGAGTGGAATTTGAAGGATTTACCAATCTGCTCATATGGACTCCGCCCGGTTCGCAATTTGTGTGTATAGAACCATGGTGCGGCATGGCAGACGGTGATGACACATCATATGATATAAAAGAAAAAGCGGACATTATGACTCTTGAAGGCGGCGGTCACTACGAAAACCACCATATCATAAGTATTCTTTAAATTGATTATATACCCAAAGTTCAGGGAGGGACTTTGGGTATATTTTTAGATTCTATGATAAAAATAAGAATGTATAAGCTTTTAACTCTTGTAGATTTTGAGAATGTGTGATAGAATATATACAGTTAATAAACAGTTGGAGTAAATACTATGAATATGTGTGATAAACCGATAGGTGTTTTTGATTCAGGTGTTGGCGGTATAACGGTGCTGAAAGAGCTATACACTCTCATGCCAAACGAAGATTATATTTATTTTGGAGATTCGCTCAATGCTCCTTATGGCAACAAAAGTGATGAGGAAATTGAGGTACTTAGTGAAAAAGCAATTAAAAAGCTTTGTAGCCTGGGTGTAAAGGCTGTGGTTATTGCGTGCAACACTGCCACAAGCGTGGCTGTCACCGGGCTAAGAGAGAAGCTGACTTTGCCAATTATTGGCATTGAACCTGCTGTTAAGCCGGCCGCCAAAGCACACCCCGGGAAGAAAATCATAGTTATGGCAACACCGGTAACACTAAAAAACAATAAATTTTTGCAGTTGGCGCAGTCTTATAATAAAATCGCGAAAATCATTCCTCTCCCCTGCCCCGGTCTTGCGCAGCTCATAGAGAGCGGCAAAGATTCAAAAAATGATATTGTTAAATATCTTCATACGCT
>JAFVSB010000184.1 GCA_017503945.1 Clostridia bacterium | reverse complement strand
TTGCAAACACGGTGCAGCCGATTTTGAACCAATAGGATAATTATATATGCCGACAAAATTTTCGATTACCTATTGAAAAAAACCGTGTATATATGATACAATATGTCAGTTGTGAAATTTCAGCGTGAGGATGATATGATGATATTTGAAAATATTCTTGAAGCAATAGGCAACACGCCCATGATAAAACTTCGGCACATACCCGATAAGGATTGTGCACAGATTCTTGTTAAATTTGAAGGCCTCAATGTGGGTGGTTCAATCAAAACCCGCACTGCATACAATATGATTTGTGATGCCGAGAGTAGGGGACTAATTAATCAGGATACTATAATCGTAGAGCCCACAAGCGGCAATCAGGGCATCGGACTTGCGCTTGTAGGCGCAGTGAAAGGTTATAAAACAAAGATAATCATGCCCGACTCTGTGAGCGAAGAACGCCGCAAATTGGTGATGCACTACGGAGCAGAAGTGATATTGGTTCACGATGCGGGCAATATTGGAGATTGCATTGCCAAGTGTGTTTCATTGGCAATGCAAATGAAAGAGGAAGATCCCCGTGTTTTTGTGCCTCAACAGTTTGAAAATCCTGCCAATGTGCAAATTCAACGAGAAAAAACGGCCCAGGAAATTCTTTCGCAGGTCGGCGCGCCAATCCATGGCTTTTGCTCAGGCATAGGCACGGGCGGCACCATCACGGGCATTGGCGAAGCTCTCAAAGAGCACAATCCTGATATAACCATATGGGCGGTTGAGCCCGAAAATGCTGCCATTCTCTCAGGAGGCTCTATAGGCACTCACCTGCAAATGGGCATTGGTGACGGCCTGATACCACCGATTTTAAATTGCAATATATATGACGACACATGCATAATCAAAGACGAAGAGGCTATTGAAATATCAAAGCAGCTTGCATCGCGTGAGGGCATCATGTGCGGCATAAGCAGCGGCACAAATGTTGCCGCCGCCATCAAGCTTGCCAAAAAGCTTGGTCCTGGCAAAACTGTGGTCACTGTTTTGCCCGATACTGCCGAAAGATACTTTTCAACTCCGTTATTTGATAGTTAAAATACATAAAATTTTCATGTGACATAAATTTTCTATTGAATTATAAAAAAAATAGTGGTAAAATAATTTGTGTTTATATGATGATAAAAATCTAATATGTAAGAAGGGATTAATTTGACAAACTATGAAAGAAGAGTGGGCACAGTATCAAGAGGTATTCGTTGCCCCATCATTCGTGAAGGCGATGATCTTGCAGCTATCGTAGCAGACAGCGTTCTTGAAGCGGCAAAGTATGAAGGTTTTGAGCTTCGTGACAGAGATGTTATCTCCGTCACCGAATCTATAGTAGCAAGAGCGCAGGGTAACTATGCTTCTGTTGACGATATTGCCTCTGATGTCAAAGCAAAGCTCGGCGGCGGTACAGTCGGCGTTATTTTTCCGATTTTATCCAGAAACCGTTTTGCCATTTGCCTCAAGGGTATAGCAAAAGGCGCTAAAAAAATCGTTCTCATGCTTAGTTATCCCTCCGATGAAGTCGGCAACGAGCTTGTTGATATTATTGACATCGACAAAGCCGGAGTAAATCCCTATTCAGATGTTTTAACACTCGATAGATATCGCGAGCTTTTTGGTTACAGAAAGCACGAATTCACAGGTGTTGATTATGTTGAATACTATGGCGACCTGATTCGTGAATGTGGTGCCGAGGTTGAAATCATTTTCGCCAATCAGCCCAAGGCTATTTTGGATTACACTGATTGCATCATCAATTGTGACATTCACACTCGTGAGCGCACCAAACGAATCCTTAAAGATGGCGGAGCCAAAATTGTTTGTGGTCTCGATGACATTCTCAATGCGCCCGTTTCAGGCAGCGGATGTAATGAAAAATACGGTCTTCTTGGTTCTAACAAATCCACCGAAGATAAAATCAAACTTTTCCCTCGTGAATGTAAGCAGCTTGTTTTGGATATCCAAAAGAAAATCATGGATGCTACAGGCAAGCATGTTGAAGTCATGGTATACGGTGACGGCGCCTTCAAAGACCCCAAAGGCAAAATCTGGGAGCTTGCTGACCCCGTTGTTTCAC
>JAFVSB010000183.1 GCA_017503945.1 Clostridia bacterium | reverse complement strand
CCTCTGACTTCTTTATCGCTCTGCTCACTGTGGTACTGTATCAGACTTGGTACTACAAGACCAAATCTCTGTGCCCCTGCCATAACAGTGTCAATGGGTCTGTCTAATTCCTGACCTTTGCTATGCTGATTGAATTTAGTGAGAATTGGTGTTGCCAAAATATGCTCATTTTTGCTTACTATGGTTGATAATGGCTCATCAACACATCTTGTTCTGTCGCTTTTAGAGCTTTGATGCCCGATTGCGGTGATAGTCGGCGCAACCACATAATGATTGTTCACACTCGTTATTGTCGACAACGGCTGCTCTGCACTCACAGGCTCGTTCTGAAATTTGTAGTTAACAATAATTGGGTCAACAACACCAAATCCGTGCTTTGCTGTTATTGTTTGCAGTGGCTCATTGATGTCCTGACCTCTGAAATTATCCCCACCGTGATTAACGGTAACTATAAACGGTTCGGGATTATCAATAACAAATTTCTTTATGCCTCTTGCAATTCTTCTGAGAGTATTTTCCGCAAGAGGTTTTTCCCTTTCAAAAATGCTCTTTGTCGGTATAGTCCAATCAATACACTCTGCAGCTGTTCTGTATGGCTTGCACCTACCAACTTTGACCGCTTCGCTCTTCTTGTCAGCATGAGTAGCCTTGGGCCATATAATAGGCTTGCCGTCGCATCGTGCAATCATATACAAGCGCGTTCTTGTTGTAGGAGCGCCATAATCACAAGATTTAAGCACTTTGAACTCTACTTTGTAACCAAGACCCGATGCAATTGTTTCAGCCTCAACACTCCAAGGCGAAATGCTGAGTGCATTGCACATTTCCATAAATGCAGGGTGCTTTGTGTCAATTCCTGTAGTCAGACACCCTATAAAAGCATTGAATGTTTCTCCTATGCGCTCTTTTATAGGCTTTCCATCATTCCCGAGCGGTCCCCAAGTCATCAACTCAGGTACATTTTCAAGCATCATCACCCTTGGGCGCACTTCGTATGCCCATCTGATTGCGACCCATGCAAGTCCTCTGATGTTTTTATCAACAGGCTTGCCGCCTTTTGCTCTTGAAAAGTGCTTGCAATCGGGTGAAAACCATGCAAGAGCAACATCATTTCCGTTGCAGGCGGTTTTCGGGTCGACTTCCCATACATTTTCACAATAATGTCTTGTGTTAGGGTGATTTGCCCGGTGCATTGCTATGGCATCGGGGTCATGATTGATTGCTATATCAACACTTCGACCAATAGCCATTTCTATCCCTGTCGATGCTCCGCCACCCCCGGCGAAGTTATCTACAAATAGCTCCATCTTAATTCTTCAACTCCCGATAATTGTCACTCTCATGTAACTGCATAATCAACATGAACACTTGAATTTTTAAGCAGCGGCTCCCTTATATCCTCAGGATATACTATCCCCTCGCCTTTCCAGTTACCAAGAATACCAAATAGATAGTCCTCATTTTCCTTATGCTTCCTGATGCAAAGCTCAAAAGCAGAAGCAATCACTTCGGGCTCCATACACTCAAGCCACGGCTTAAATGTATCACTCCCCTTCACAAAATCAACTTCGCCGCTTGCTTGAGCTGCTTTTTTATATAACTCAAACAAATTTTTTTGCCTCTTCCCTCGACCTTTATTTTGGCGGTTCTCCACATCAGAGTTATCATTAACCTCTACCTCAATCAGACAAAGCTCGGGCTCAAACCCAAAATTTTTTCTGTGTTTTGCAGCATGAAAAAATTTAGTCTGAATCTCGGCCGATGTGAGCACACCGTGACGGGCATAAATATCGCGGTCGAAAACACCTTTTTCAAGGCATAATGCAACAACTCCGCTTACAAGCTCACTCTTGAGCCTGCAGTCCTCATAAGCAAATATTTCGCATATTTCATCATTCCACTCGGTGTAATATCCATTTAAAAAAATCTTTTCATATAGCTTGTACATAACTCCGTAACCAACAATTCCGTATTTGCTCTGCACAAGCCTCATAGGCATAGGCAGCGTACATTCATGTGGGAAATATGGAATTCCGTCATAGTTCATCTT
>JAFVSB010000182.1 GCA_017503945.1 Clostridia bacterium | reverse complement strand
TTGCGTTTTAAAAGAGAGACCCAAGAACTACAAATACAAACAGCTTTTAAAGCTTACCGATAACAGAGTGGAGATAGTAAAAGACAATGCTTAACGTAGCACTTCCCAAGGGCAGACTGGGTGAAAAGGTCTATGCCATGTTTGAAAAGGCGGGGTTTGAGTGCCCGTCTATCAAAGAAAATAACCGCAAATTGATATTTGAAAACCCCGAAAAAGGCGTGAGATATTTCTGGGTGAAGCCATCGGATGTTGCAATATATGTAGAGCGCGGTGCGGCAGACATTGGCGTGGCAGGCAAAGATATTTTGCTCGAATATGAGCCCGACATATATGAGCTACTCGACCTTGGCTTTGGCAAATGCAGAATGGCAGTTGCGGCAAAAGCAGATTTCAGAGATAATCCGCAAAGGACTCTGAAAGTGGCAACCAAGTTTTCAAACATTGCCAAAAGCTACTATACAGCATTGGGGCGCGACATTGACATAATCCACTTAAACGGCTCAATAGAAATTGCCCCTATATTGGGGCTATCTGATGTGATAGTGGATATTGTGGAAACGGGTACCACACTCAAAGAAAATAACCTGCAGGTAACAGAGACCATAGTGCCCATTAGCGCAAGGCTCATTGCCAACAAATCAAGCTTCAAATTTAAAAACGAGCAGATTGAAGCCATAGCAAAAAGTCTTGCCCAGCAAACGGAGGAAAAAAATGATTAAGATACTCAAATACGGCGAAGTGGCAAATGCTGACATATTTGCAAGGGTTGTGCCCGAGGTGAATGTGGCAGACATTGTAGCTGATATCATAAAAAATGTGAGAGAAAAAGGCGACAAAGCGCTTTATGAATACACCGAAAAGTTCGACAAAGCAGTCCTTTCTTCACTCAAAGTGACCAAAGAAGAAATTGCAGAAGCGCTCGCAAGTGTTGACGAAAAGTTTGTGGAAATACTCAAAAAGGCTGCAGCAAACATTAGCAAATTTCATGAAAAGCAGGTAAGAAACAGCTTTATCATAAACGATGAAAACGGCATTGTCACAGGGCAGAAGGTTATCCCTGTGGACAGGGCGGGCTTGTATGTGCCTGGCGGCACTGCGGCATACCCCTCCACTGTGCTCATGGATTCTATCCCTGCCAAGATTGCAGGCTGCAAAGAGGTTGTGATGGTGACGCCGCCAATGCAAAACGGCAAGGTGAACCCCGTTATCCTCGCAGCTGCCTCCATTGCAGGAGTGGACACCATCATCAAGGTGGGCGGTGCTCAGGCGATTGCGGCTCTTGCCTATGGGACCGAGTCGGTGCCTAAGGTGGACAAAATAGTGGGACCCGGCAATGCTTTTGTGGCGGAAGCCAAAAAGCAGGTGTATGGAGTGGTGTCTATCGACATGATTGCAGGCCCGAGCGAAATCCTCATTGTGGCAGACGGCAAGAGTAATGCGCGCCATATTGCGGCAGATCTGCTCTCACAGGCAGAGCATGACAAATTGGCAAGCGCAGTGCTTGTGACCGACTCTTTATCACTCGCCCAAGATGTGCAAAAAGAGCTTGAATTGCAGATACCAAGCCTTGAACGCTCAGAGATTGCCAGGGTGTCGATTGACCAAAACGGCAAAATTATTGTGGCAGATAGTCTCGATTCCGCAATTGAGATAGCAAACGAAATTGCCCCCGAGCATCTTGAGCTTTGTGTGGACAATCCGTTTGATTATCTTGACTCTATCCGCCATGCAGGGTCAATCTTTATGGGCAGAAACTGCCCCGACGCACTTGGCGACTATTATGCAGGACCAAACCACACCCTGCCCACAAGCGGAACGGCAAAATTCTCAAGCCCTCTTTCGGTGGATGATTTTGTGAAGAAAACACAATACACCTATTACACCAAAGACGCACTTGCAAAAATCGCCCGCGATGTTGAATATTTTGCAACTAAAGAAGGGCTTACTGCTCATGCAAAAAGTGCAGTAATACGAATGGAAGAAGGTACAATATGAGCAGATTTTTTTCAAGCAAACATAAAAATCTTGAGCCATATACACCGGGTGAACAACCCAAAGACAATCAATACATCAAGCTCAACACCAACGAATCCCCCTACCCTCCATCAAAAAAGGCTGTGAAATGTGCCTTAGAGGCGGCAAAAAGAACTCAGCTCTACCCAGACCCCGAATGCAGCGAGCTTAGCACGCTCATGGCACGAAAGCTGGGGGTGGATAGAGAGCAGGTGCTCATGACAAACGGCTCTGATGAAATTCTCAACTTTGCATTCATAGCTTTTTGTGACAATGACCACCCTGCGGTATTCCCCGACATAAGCTACGGCTTTTACAAGGTTTTTGCCGAGGTTAACTCTGTTCCATATGAGGAAATTCCTCTCAACGAGGATTTTACCATAAATGTTGACGACTATGTGGGCATAGGCAAAAACATCTTCATTGCCAACCCCAACGCACCCACAGGCATAGCACTCAGCCTTTGCGATATTGAAAAAATAGTAAGCTCCAATCCTGACAATGTTGTTGTGATTGACGAGGCATATGTGGACTTTGGCGCCGAGAGTGCCGTGAAGCTTGTGCACAAATATGACAATCTGCTTGTGACTCAGACATTTTCAAAATCGCGCTCCATGGCAGGTGCAAGGCTTGGCTTTGGAGTGGGCTCAAAAGAGCTTATAGCAGACATGAACACCATAAAATACTCCACCAACCCCTACAACATCAACGCTATGACCATGGCGGCAGGAATCGGCTGCCTCAGTGACGAAAAATACACCACAAAAAACTGCCGAGAGATTGAAAGGGTGAGAAAATACACCGCCAAGGAGCTTAAAAAGCTTGGCTTTGAGCTCACCGAGTCGATGACAAACTTTGTGTTTGCAAAGCATCCTGACCATGACGGCGAGAAAATATATAGCCGCCTCAAATGCAACGGAATACTTGTAAGACACTTTGACAAAGAAAAAATTGCGGACTATAACCGCATCACAATAGGCACAAAAAAACAAATGACAACTCTGATTGAAACACTCAAAAAGATATTGGAGGAATGTTAGAATGAGAACTGCAAAAATACAAAGAAACACTGCCGAAACCCAGATTGAGCTCTCCCTTAACCTCGACGGCAGCGGACTTTCGAAGATTACAACAGGTTGCGGATTTCTTGACCACATGCTCACTCTTTTTGCATCGCATGGTGCATTTGACCTTAGCGTGTCGTGCAAAGGTGACACCGAGGTTGACTTTCACCACACTGCAGAAGATGTGGCAATATGCCTGGGTCAAGCATTCGCCGAGGCTCTTGGTGACAAAAAGGGAATCGTGCGCTATGGAAATATGATTCTTCCCATGGACGAGGCACTTATCCTCTCGGCAGTTGACTTTTCGGGCAGAGCATATCTTGGCTATGAGCTCTCAATACCCACTCCCAAGGTGGGCGATTTTGACACAGAGCTTTGCGCCGAATTTTGGCTCGGCTTTGTGAGAGAGGCAAAGTGCACTCTGCACCTCAACCAGCTTGCAGGCACAAACTCGCACCACATCATTGAAGGCGCATTCAAATCTGTGGCAAGAGCAATGAGACAAGCTGTGGCAACTGACGAAAAATTTGCAGATAAAATACCCTCAACAAAAGGAGTTCTCTGATGATTGCAATTATAGATTACGGAGTGGGCAACCTGTTTTCACTCAAAAGCTCGTTTGCATCAATCGGCATTGATGCAATTGTGGCCACCACCAAAGAAGAGGTGGAAAAATGCGACAAAATAATCCTGCCTGGTGTGGGAGCGTTTGGCGATGCCATTGCCAAGCTCAGAGCAAGCGGTCTTGCCGAGGTGGTGACCGAGCAGGCTCAAAATGGCAAACCCATTATGGGCATATGCCTTGGTATGCAGCTGCTTTTTGAAAAAAGCTATGAATATGGTGAATATGACGGACTCGGACTCATAGAGGGCGAAATCCGCCCTATATCAGATGTGATAGACTCTGAGCTGAAAATCCCCCACATTGGCTGGAATGCTCTTAACTTCACCAATCCTAAGAGCGAGATATTCAAATATCTCCAAGAGGGTGATTTTGTGTATTTTGTTCATTCATATTATGGCGCCAACTGCCAGAGCAGCACCATTGCAACTGCCGAATACAGCGTGCCCCTCACGGCAGCAGTTGCCAAGGGCAACATATATGGCTGCCAGTTTCACCCCGAAAAAAGCGGTGACACGGGGCTTAAAATCCTGAAAGCATTTTGCGAGATTGAGGTGAAAAGCTGATGATTATTTTCCCTGCAATAGACCTTTATGACAAAAAGGCGGTGCGCCTGTATAAAGGCGACTACAACCAGATGACTGTGTACAGTGACAATCCGCCCGAGATTGCCAAGGACTTTGAAAGCCAAGGTGCAACTCACATTCACCTTGTGGACCTCGAGGGTGCCAAAAGCGGCACAACTCCAAACCTTGAAGTTGTGAAAGCCATCAAAGAAGCCACCTCGCTCTTTTGTGAAATAGGCGGCGGCATAAGAGATATGCACACTGTGGACACCTATATTAATGCAGGCATGGACCGCGTTATCCTTGGCACTGCTGCAGTAAATGACGAAGAATTTTTGAAAGAAGCCGTTGGAAAATACGGCGAAAAAATTGCCGTGGGTGTCGACATCAAAGACGGCTATGTTGCCATAAAAGGCTGGATAGAAAAATCAGAATGTGAATGCTTCGATTTTTGCCGAAAGATGCAAAGCATCGGCGTGAAAACCCTCATCTGCACCGATATTTCAAAAGACGGTGCCATGATGGGCACCAATCACGAGCTTTATCAAAGACTCAAAAGCGAATTTGATATGCAGATTGTGGCATCGGGCGGTGTGTCGGATATTGAAGATGTGAAAAAGCTTGCAAAGCTCTCACTTTACGGCGCCATCATTGGCAAGGCATATTACACAGGAGCAATATCACTCAAAGAAGCAATAGAGGTGGCAAAATGATTACAAAACGAATTATCCCCTGTCTTGATGTGAGAGACGGGCGCGTGGTTAAAGGAGTAAAATTTGAGGGGCTCTGTGATGTGTCATCACCTGTGGAGCTTGCCGATTTTTACAGCCGCTGCGGAGCTGATGAGCTTGTGTTTTATGACATCACAGCATCAGCTGAGGGCAGAGCACTTTTTACAGACATTCTGTGCCAGGCTGCAAGCAAAATCTTCATTCCCCTCACAGTTGGCGGCGGCATTAACACTGTGGATGACTTTGACAGGGTGCTCAAATGCGGAGCTGACAAGGTGAGCGTGAATTCGGGAGCTATAAAAAACCCAAAGTTAATATATGAAGCTGCAAAAAGATATGGCGACCAGTGCGTGGTTATTTCTGCCGATGTGAAGAGAGTGGACGGAGTGTTCAGAGTGTTTGCAAAGGGCGGCAGAGAAAACACAGGCATGGAGGCAATAAGCTGGATAAAAAACTGTGTGGACAGCGGCGCGGGCGAAGTGGTGCTCAACTCCATTGACACCGACGGCGTGAAGGACGGCTTCGACCTTGAAATGCTTGCAAAGGTGTGTGATGTTGTGAATGTGCCTGTTATTGCATCGGGCGGTGCCGGCTGCATTGATGATTTTACCACTCTGTTTAAAGAGCTCCCCAAGGTAGACGCAG
>JAFVSB010000019.1 GCA_017503945.1 Clostridia bacterium | reverse complement strand
CCAAAGCAGAAACAGACGATTCGGAGGTGTATGAACACATGCTCAAACAAAGGCTTATTTTTGGTGCACTCGGAGTAATCCTTGCAATTGCAGTAATAACTTTGTGTCCGTCGTATATAATAGGAATATGCGTGGGCGTGCTTTCGCTCATTGCACTTGGTGAATTTTATAATGTCACAGGACTTTTGGGCAAAAAATCGCCTGCAGTCATTGAAGGTATGCTCTTTTGCATTATCTGCACAATCTTTGCAGTGATGCACTCATTTTCTTCAATAAATCTTATTGCATATTGCATCATAGCTCTCGTTTTTGCGCTTATGGTGTCATTGGTGTTGTTTCACGGCAAATTTTCATTTTCCGATGCGGCAATATCCCTCTTGGGCACGGTGTATATAACGGTTTTCTTTCTTCATGTTTTGTTTGTAAGGCAGCTTGAATTTGGCAAAATCCTCATCTGGGTTTTGTTTATTCCTGCATGGGCTACTGACACCTTTGCCTACTTTTGCGGCAGAGCCTTTGGCAAACACAAGCTTTGTCCGTCTGTAAGCCCCAAAAAGACTGTTGAGGGTGCAATAGGCGGTGTAGTTGGTTGTGTTTTATGCGTGGTGCTCTATGTGTATATCATTTCAAAAACATGCGCAATGCAGGCAAATCTTATAAACGCTGCCGTTCTTGCGCTTATTGCATCGGTGTTTTCACAGTTTGGTGATCTTGCCGCAAGCTGCATCAAGCGAGAATATGGTGTCAAAGACTATGGCAATCTCATTCCCGGTCACGGCGGCATACTTGACCGCTTCGACTCGGCAATTTTAATTGCTCCGCTTATTTACTGCATGCTGAGCACTCTACCCATACTTTTCAGGTGAATTTAATATGAAGAACATATCAATTCTCGGTTCTACCGGTTCCATAGGCACGCAGGCTCTTGAGGTGGTTGATGCCTGTGGTGATGTTTGTGTGCGCGCTTTGTCTGCCCACAGCAATGTAGGCCTGCTATCTGAGCAAATCCGCAAATACAAGCCTCAAAAGGCGTGCATAATGAATGAAGATTTATATAGCACACTAAAGCTTTCTGTTGCCGACACCTCCACCCAGATTGTGTGTGGCATGGAGGGGCTTTGCGATATCGCGTCGCTTTCATCGGTTGAAAGCGTGCTCACATCAGTTGTGGGCAATGTGGGCCTTCTGCCGACCTTGGAGGCAATAAATGCAGGCAAAGATATTCTGCTTGCCAACAAAGAAACCCTTGTCACTTCAGGTAGCATTATTATGCCGCTTGCCAAGGCAAAAGGGGTTTCTATTTTGCCTGTCGATAGTGAACACAGTGCAATTTTCCAATCGCTTCAGGGCAATGAGCACAATCGCATTTCCAAGATTTTGCTCACAGCCTCGGGCGGTCCGTTTTTTGGCAAAAAGCGCGATGAGCTTGCAGGCGTTACCAAAGCAGATGCACTCAATCATCCCAACTGGAGCATGGGCGCCAAGATAACCATCGACAGCGCCACCATGATGAACAAGGGGCTTGAAGTCATCGAAGCCAAATGGCTCTTTGGCGTAGATGCCGAAGATATTGAGGTATACATTCACCGCCAGAGCATAGTACATTCTATGGTAGAGTTTGAAGACCATTCGGTCATTGCCCAGCTTGGCAATCCCGACATGAAGCTCCCCATAGTGTATGCACTTCGCTATCCCTGCCGTGATGTGGCAGTGGGCAGCAGGCTCAATCTTTTCGATATTCACACTCTCACATTCGATAAACCCGACCCCGACACCTTTGAGTGCCTGTCACTGGCATATCGCGCTCTTTCCCAGGGTGGCACAATGAGCGCAGTTATGAATGCTGCAAATGAAATTGCAGTAGATAAATTCCTCAAAGGCGAGATAGAGTTTTTGCAGATTCCCGAAATAATAAAATCTGCCATGGATGCCCACACTCCGATTCTTGACTTTACCATAGACGATGTGCTAAAGGCAGATTCGTGGGCAAGAGAGTACAGTGCACAACAATAATTTCTGAGGTGATATTGCTTGGCTACGGCAATTTGGGCTATTCTTATTTTTTGCATATTAATATTTGTTCACGAATTTGGTCATTTCATCACAGCTAAGCTATCCGGCATGACAGTTCATGAATTTTCCATAGGCATGGGTCCGCGCATTTTGGGCTTTACCAAAGGCGAAACTGCCTATTCGCTGCGCATTTTGCCTCTTGGCGGATTTGTGAGGCTCGAGGGTGAAGACGGCGAATCCGGTGACCCCAATGCATTTTGCAATAAATCTGCATTCAAGAGATTTTCGGTTCTCTTTGCAGGAGCTTTAATGAATATTCTCTCCGGCTTTCTCATTTTTGTCATTATCTTTTCGTCTGCATCTCAGATTGCGTCAAACACTATTGGCGAAGTGATAGAGGACTCTGCATTTTATGATGCAGGTGTGCGCGCGGGTGATACGATAGTGCGCATGCAGGGCGAAAAATATTCATCGGGTATACACAGCTTCAGAGACATCAGCTTTTTCACCTCGCTAAATGGCGGCGGAAAAGCTGTGATAACATTTGAAAGAGATGGTGAAAGATTCACCAAAACCATCACTCCAAAAGCTGCAGATGACGCTTCACAGCCTGTGTTTGGCATGAGGCCCGCCGCGGCATCGGGCGGATTTTGGTCCACCATCAGCCTTGCTTTCTGGGAGTGTGTGTTTGTTATAAAGTCAGTCTTTTTGTCGCTTTGGTGGCTCATTACAGGCGCTATCCCAGCTTCGTCGATGTCCGGCCCTGTGGCAATAGTAGGGGAGATAGGCGCTGCAGCCAAGCTTGGCTGGCAATCGGTTTTAAATCTTGCAGGTTTTATTTCTGTAAACCTGGGTGTAATGAATCTTCTGCCCATACCTGCTCTTGACGGCGGAAGAATACTGTTTTTAATTATCGAAAAAATAAGAGGCAAAAAAATGAATCCCGAAAAAGAGGGAATGATTAATTTTGTTTTCTTTTCATTACTCATACTTTTAATGCTTTTTGTCACATTCAGTGACATCAAAAAGATATTTTAGCTTTTAATTCTCACAAAGGAGAAAATATTATGGAACTTTTGAAACAACGAATCAAAAAAGACGGCAAGGTCAGAGGCGGCAATGTTCTCAAGGTAGATAGCTTTTTAAATCATCAAATGGACATCGCCCTTTTTGAAGAAATCGGCAAAGAGTTCAAACGCCGCTTTGCCGATTGCCCCTTAAATAAAATACTCACCATTGAATCGTCGGGCATAGGCATAGCATGCATAGCTGCCCAGTCCTTTGGTGTGCCTGTGGTGTTTGCCAAGAAAAACACCACCAAAAATATCGACGGTGCCGTGTATTCTGCTCAAATCGAATCATTCACTCACGGCAGAATCTATAATGTCATCGTTGCCAGAGAGTTTTTGTCACCCGATGACAATGTGCTCATCATCGATGATTTTCTTGCCAACGGCAAAGCACTCATCGGTCTTTCTCAGATTGTCAAAAAATCAGGCGCCAATCTTTGCGGTGCCGGCATAGTCATCGAAAAAGGCTTTCAAAATGGCGGCAAACTGCTTCGCGAAGATGGCATGAGAATAGAATCTCTTGCCATAATCAAGTCGATGTCTGAAGATGGCGAAATAGAGTTTGAATAATACATAGCGCGGAATAAAGTACGGATAAGTGTATATAATATAATTAACATATTGAACGGAAAATTTATAATTTGGAGGTATATTTAGTGGCAAAATCAAAATTGAAAATTATTCCATTGGGCGGTCTTAATGAGATCGGAAAAAACATGACCGTCTTTTCGTATGGAAATGACATGATTATCGTCGATTGCGGTATGGCTTTTCCTGATGAAGAAATGCTTGGAATAGATATTGTAATACCCGATTTTAGTTATGTGGTAAAAAACAGTGACAAAATCAGAGGTGTGGTCCTTACTCATGGCCACGAAGACCATATAGGCGGTCTTGCGTATCTTCTCAAAGAGATTAATGTGCCCATTTTCGGCACCAATCTCACCATTGGCCTTGTTCAGAATAAGCTCAAGGAACACAATCTCCTTTCAACCACCAAGCTCAATCGCGTGCTCCCCGGCGACACCATCAATCTGGGCTCTTTCAAGGTTGAGTTCATTCGCTCCAACCATTCCATTCCCGATGCGGTGGCTCTTGCCATTCACACCCCCGTGGGCGTTGTTTTGCACACAGGCGACTTTAAAATAGACACCACCCCCATTCAGGGTGACATGATTGACCTTGCCCGCATTGGCGAGCTTGGCAAAAAAGGCGTGCTTGCTCTTATGAGTGACAGCACCAATGCCGAGCGCAAAGGCTTTACCAAATCAGAGCGCATGGTAGGCTCTACCTTGGAGCACCTTTTCAAATCCACCAAATCACGCATCATTGTGGCAACCTTTGCTTCCAATGTGCACAGAATTCAGCAGATTATCAACGCTGCTGTAAACAACGGCCGCAAGATTGCCGTGTCGGGCAGAAGCATGCTCAATCTGCTTGAAGTAGCAACAGAGCTTGGCTACATGAAAATTCCCGACAATGCCCTCATCGATATTGACGATATCAAAAAATATAAATCACATCAGCTCACCATCATCACCACAGGCAGTCAGGGCGAACCTATGAGCGCTCTGTATCGCATGGCATATTCTGACCACAGAAAAGTAGAAATTGTAAAGGGTGACCTCGTTATCATTTCTGCCAATCCCATTCCCGGTAACGAAAAGCTTGTGTCTAATGTTGTGAATGAGCTCTACAAAAAAGGCGCTGTTGTCTACAACGACCCCGCAAGTGTTCATGTGTCGGGACATGCCTGCCAGGAAGAGCTCAAAATGATTCTCGGTCTTGCCAAGCCCAAATATTTCATTCCTGTGCATGGTGAATTCAAGCATCTGAAAGCAAACGCTGACCTTGGTGCTCTCATGGGCATCAAACAGAGCAACATATTCATCATGGACATAGGCAAAGTGCTCGAGCTCACCAAAGACAGCGCCAAATGCACCGAGACCGTTCAGGCAGGTCTGGTCATGGTCGATGGTCTTGGAGTGGGTGATGTGGGCAACATTGTTCTTCGTGACAGAAAGCACCTTGCCGAAGACGGCCTCATTGTTGTAGTTGTCACAATCTCATCAGAAACAGGCAGCATAATTGCAGGCCCCGATGTTATATCGAGAGGTTTTGTGTATGTGAGAGAGTCTGAGAATCTCATGGACGACATCAGAACAATAGCCAAAAATGCTTTAGAAGGCTACGAAAAGAACAAAATCAAAGACTGGTCAACTCTTAAAAACGGAGTCAAATCTAAAATTTCTGAATATCTGTATCAGGAAACCAAGCGCAAACCCATGATTCTTCCTGTGATTATGGAAGTGTGATAAATGAAAGCAAAGCAGCTTATCATGATGCTTGCAGGCAGCTTAATTCTTGCCTTCGGTCTTTATAACATACATTCGTTTTCTCATGTCACCGAAGGCGGAGTGCTTGGGTTTGCTCTTTTATTAAAGCACTCTTTTGGTGTTTCTCCTGCGGTGTCCACCTTTGTCATGAATTCTCTGTGTTATTTTCTTGGCTACAAAATTCTCGGCAAAGGCTTCATTTTTTCATCTTTGGTATCAGCAGTGTTTTTTTCTGTGATGTATCGTGTGTGCGAGCTTTTCCCTCCGGTTTTCCCCGGCATATACAGCTATCCTCTCTTTGCAGCAATAGCAGGTGCGCTTTTTGTTGGCGTTGGAGTGGGGCTGTGCGTCAGGGCAGGCGGAGCGCCAAGCGGCGATGACGCGCTTGCCATGAGCTTG
>JAFVSB010000181.1 GCA_017503945.1 Clostridia bacterium | reverse complement strand
CTCATTTTTTCAGCTTATTTATAATGTGCTCATATCCGCCTTTTGAATGCACAAGCGTGCACATTGAGCAATCCTTTATGCCGCTATCTGTGTAGGTGAAGTTACCACCGCAATCTTTGCCCATGCTATATAGCGGGCAAAAGCAGAACATGCAGTTGAAATATTCACCGCTTATCTTATGACACGGATAATATTCGCACTCGGTATTTTCAAAATATTTGTAGCAGTTCATAATAGTTATCACTCCGTTTTAAGTTGTCAATAGCAAGTATATCACAAAATAAACCTCTTTGCAATTGCAGAAATTTCTTTCAATATTTTTTAAATCCGCTTGAAAGTGCACTTGTATTATGATATACTTTTACCATAGAAAGGAGATAAAAATAATGAAAATTGAATGGAAAAGCTGCCTGAGGCTTGCAGTGTCAGGCTTTATACTATATCTTGCCATATACTATTGGAAGGCGGTGTCACACGGTATTTCGCTTTTGATTGGCGCTCTTAGCCCGATTGTTGTCGGATTTTCTATTGCTTATGTGCTCAACATTCTCATGTCTTTTTACGAAAGGCACTATTTTCCCCGCCATTTGGGCAGTGCAATAGTCCAAAAAACGCGCACACCTGTGTGTGTGGTGGCGGCAATTTTAAGCTTTGCTGCAATCATTGCAGCAATTATCATGCTCATTGTGCCAGAGCTCATCAGCTGTATCAAGTTTTTGGTTTCACAGATTCCGCCGTTTATCAATTCGCTGCTTGATAACGATATTGTCACACGCGTTGTTCCCGATGATGTGCTCTCAAGCCTTGCTTCGGTCAATTGGCAGCAGATAGTTTCGCGCGTGGCACAGTTTGTTGTATCAGGAGTCAGCACTGCTGCAGAGGCACTTTTTAGTGCAATATCGTCGGTTGTGTCGGTGATAATCACTACCTTTATCAGTATAATTTTTTCTGTATATTTCATGTTCAATAAGCGCACTATCAAAAATCATTCGCGCAGGCTTCTACACAGCTATTTGCCCCGCTATGAAAACAAAATAATTCATGTTTTTTCTGTGGTAAATGATTGTTTTCACAGCTTCATAGTAGGCCAGTCGCTCGAAGCGGTCATTTTAGGTGTTCTCAGTGTATTGGGTATGATGATTTTCGGTTTCCCATATCCGCAGATGATAGGTGCTTTCATTGGTTTTACTGCCATCATTCCCGTGGCAGGACCATACATCGGCACTATTGTGGGTGCAGTGATGATAATGACTGTGTCTCCTATAAAGGCGCTGTTGTTTGTTTTGTTCATCGTTGTGCTTCAGCAGATTGAAGGCAACCTCATTTATCCAAAGGTTGTGGGCAATTCCATGGGTCTTCCTGCAGTATTGGTGCTCGCTGCCATCACAATTGGCGGTGGCATAATGGGTATATTTGGCATGCTCATCGGTGTGCCGATTTTCGCATCGGTATATCGTCTCATACGCGAAGATGTGCTCAAAAGAGAAAACATCGAAGCTATGAAGGCTACACCTAAACCTCAAACAAAATAGCATACAAAAATGGAGCAGAACAATAAGTTCTGCTCCATTTGTTTAAAATGAATAATAAGCAAAATATATTTCGTCCGTTAGTGCTTTGTGCAAGTCACGGACGAATATCTTTTGGGGCTACTCAGATAGCTCTGGTAACCTTGTTTGAACGAAGGCAGCTTGTGCAAACGTTAACTTTCTTGGGTGTACCGTTAACGAGAGCTTTCACGCTTCTGACGTTAGCTTTCCATGTTCTGTTTGATCTTCTGTGTGAGTGGCTGACTTTGATGCCGAAAGCAACACCTTTACCACAAATTTCGCATTTAGCCATGTATATGCACCTCCTATTGGTTTAAACCCATTCATAAAACATATGATATTATAGCAGAAAACATCAGCAATTGCAATAGTTTTTTTAAAAAATTTTGGAAATATCAAAAAACTGTCAGTTTTTTATAGAAATGGATGTTTTTTTTCGTAAAACTATTTGAAATTATATAAAAATAGTGTATAATAAAATAGACTAATTATGGAGGTGTATCATGGAAGATTTCACATTCAGCGTTGAACTGGGCAAAATTGTCAAAGAATTCAATCTTGAACCTGTTTGCGTTTTTGAAAAATACGAAAAAATACGAATAGTAACAAACGAGGTCAACAGACCCAGTCTTCAGATTGCGGGATTTTTTGACTATTTTTATAATGACCGCATTCAGATTATGGGCAGAGTAGAGTTCTCATATCTTGAAAAAATGACTTCAGAGCAGAGGCACGAAGCGCTCAGGAAGCTGTTTGAGAAGAACATTCCTTGTGTTATTGTGACTCACAATATGCAGATTTATCCCGAAATGATGGAGCTTGCAGTTAAATATAACACTCCCGTTTTGAAAACCGATAATTCCACCTCAAGATTTATGAGCGCACTTATTTCATATCTTAATGTAGAGCTTGCTCCGCGCATCACCATGCATGGTGTTTTGGTCGAGGTGTATGGCGTAGGAATACTTCTTTTGGGTGACAGTGGTGTGGGTAAGAGCGAGGCTGCAATTGAG
>JAFVSB010000180.1 GCA_017503945.1 Clostridia bacterium | reverse complement strand
GTGCTATTATTGCATATAATAAGATGGCCACTGGAGGAATTATATGAAAAAATCAATATGGTCAGATCAATCTGCGCTTAACGAGTTTCAAAGTTTGAAAAATGATATAAAAACAGATGTGCTTATAATAGGCGGAGGGATATGCGGCATTTTGTGTGCATATGTTTTGAAAAATGCAGGGGTAGACTATGTGCTTGCAGAGGGCAAACGAATAGCATCGATTACCACCAAGAACACCACTGCCAAAATAACCTCTCAGCATGGCCTGATATATGACTCTCTTATAAAGCAATTTGGCACAGAAAAAGCACTGATGTATCTTAAATCAAACGAAGAAGCCTGCAATGAATATGAACGCCTTTGCCAATCAATCGACTGCGACTACGAAAAGAAAAAAGCCTACACATATTCTATCTTAGACCGAAGCAAGATAGAAGCCGAGATAAGGGCGGTAAATTCACTGGACTTTGATGCCCGTTTTGTAAACAGACCAGAGCTTCCTTTTGACACGGCAGGGGCAGTGTGCTTTGATAATCAGGCACAGTTTAACCCGCTTAAATTTATAAACCACATTAGTAAAGATATGAATATATATGAAAAAACCTATGTGCAAAGAATTGAAAATGGAGTAGCTATCACACAAAACGGCAAAATCAAAGCCGAAAAAATCATTGTGGCAACTCATTTCCCTTTTATAAACACACACGGAGCTTATTTTCTGAAATTATATCAGCATCGTTCTTATGTGGCAGCATATGAAAACGCGCCTGAAATTGACGCAATGTATGTGGATGAAGACAAAAAAGGAATGTCATTTCGGCAATGTGGCAATCTGCTCATAGCAAGCGGAGGCGGGCATCGCACAGGGAAAAAGGGCGGGTGCTGGGAAGAAATAGACAAATATGTGAAAAGGTACCATCCAAGAGCAAAGCTCAAATATCAGTGGGCAGCTCAGGATTGCATGAGTCTCGACGGTGTGCCTTATATAGGGCAGTATTCCAAAAACACTCCCAACATTTATGTGGCAAGCGGGTTCAACAAGTGGGGATTTTCATCGTCGATGGTTGCCGCAAAAATACTATGCGATATGATAACAGGCAAAAGAAATGAATATGCACCCGTATATTCGCCTCAAAGGAGCATTCTCAGGCCTCAGCTTTTTGTGAACGGATTTGAAGCAACGGCAAATCTACTTGCTCCTTCAACTAAGCGATGCCCCCACATGGGTTGCACACTTAAATGGAACAGAGCCGAAAAAAGCTGGGATTGCCCGTGTCATGGGTCAAGATTTGAAGAAAGCGGCAAGCTGATTGATAACCCTGCAACGAAAGATGCACAGATAACGCAAGATTAAACGACGGCGCTCGGGCGCATGTCATTTTCCGTCAAATCACCTCATATACTATCAACAAGTAATGTTTTGAGGTGAGTATCTGTGAAAGATTATATTGTCAACAGAGTTTTGGACATTGCAAACTACATGGTTGCTTCAAAGTCTACCGTGAGAGGCACTGCAACCAAGTTTGGAGTGTCCAAATCAACCGTACATAAAGACATCAGCGAAAGACTCAAACTCATCAGCCCAAGTGTGTATGTCGAAGTGAAAAAACTGCTCGAAACAAACAAACAAGAAAGGCACATACGCGGCGGTAACGCCACGAAAATTAAATATCAAAACAGATCACAAAATTTTAACTAATCAAAAAGCTGTTGGATATTGCTTTTTTTTAAGTTTGCTGATATAATTAATTTGTTATATATTTTATTTATGGAGGTAAAATATGAAAGCAATCATTCTTGCAGCCGGATACGCCACAAGGCTATATCCTCTTACCCTCAATCAACCAAAAGCACTGCTGCCTATTGCAGAAAAACCCATCATTGATTATATTGTAGACGAAATACAAACCATAGAGGCTGTTGATGAACTCATCGTTATCAGCAACGAAAAATTCTATCCTCATTTTTCTAAATGGAGCGATGCACACTGCGGCCAACTCAAGATAACCGTGCTCAATGACAAAACCACCGACGATTCCAACAAGCTCGGTGCAGTGGGTGACATGCAGTTTGCAATTGAAACGCTTGGCATTGATGACGAAATCCTTGTGATGGCAGGCGACAATATTTTTACATTTAAGCTGAAAGATTTTTATGATGAATACATCGCCAAAGGCGCCGATATGATTCTTGTGAAAGAAATAAATGAAGTGGAAGAGCTTCGCCGTATGGCAAATGTCATTACCGATGAAAACGGCAAAGTTACCGATATGGAAGAAAAACCGCAAAATCCCAAAAGTAACATTGCTGCTTTTGCTTCATACATATACAAAAAAGATACTGTCAAAATGATTAAACAGTATCTTGATGAGGGCAACAACCCCGATGCACCGGGATTTTTCCCAAGCTGGCTTCACAAAAGAAAAGATGTGTATGCCTACAAATTTGAAGGTGAGTGCTATGATATAGGCACACCCAAATCATACAAAGAGGTTAACGAAATATTCAGCAAATAAAAAATTAAAGGCTTTGTCCATGTGACAAAGCCTTTTTGTTTTGAAATTATCTTGCTTTTTTGTTGCCTTTAAGAAGAACCCAGAACTGTCCTGCAAGGAACACAGATGAGAAAGTACCGCAAACTATGCCTATGAGAAGGGGTGTCATAAACTGTCTGATAGATGTGACACCAAGGATATAGAGGCAAGCTAAAGTGAGAAGTGTGGTAACACTGGTGTTGATGGAACGGCCGAGTGTCTGCCAGATACTCTTGTTTACAATGTTTGCAAAGGTATCTTTTCTGATGAGGCGTGTGTTTTCTCTCACACGGTCAAACACAACGATGGTAGCATTGATGGAATAACCGAGGATTGTGAGGATAGCTGCAATGAAAGTGGTGTTCACAGGCAGCTGGAAGATTGCATAGATTGAAATGATTACGAGCACATCGTGGCAAAGAGCCATAACTGCCGCAATACCTGAGTGAAGCTCAAATCTGAATGAAATATACACAAGCATGAGAAGCACTGCAAGGATTATTGCCTTGGCTGCACTCCACCACATTTCCTTACCCATTGTGGCACTTACAGAGTCTCTGGAGATGATTTCTGCTTTGGGGAACGCTGTGGTAACGGCTTCCTGCACTTCTTTGAATTTTTCCTGGGGAATATCTGTGGTCTTTACAATGGCTTTTTGGAAGCCTGTGGTCTGAACAGAAGAAACTGTCACGCCCTCAACAGGGTTGATGGCATCTCTGATAGCATC
>JAFVSB010000179.1 GCA_017503945.1 Clostridia bacterium | reverse complement strand
GACGGCTGGCAGATGGAATTTCCCGATGACTGGCTTAACCTTGGCGATGTGTGGCTCAGTGCCCGCACTGATGAATCTGTTGAGGTAAAATTTGGCGGCAGAGTAGAAGAACATTTTGGCGAAAACGGCTACAAGGCTGAGCATGTTGACTACAGCTCCATTGTTGCAGTGCCATATGATATGTATATTTCGGGCTATGATTCAAAAGCTGTCAACAAGCTTGTGCTTTGGAGTGCAAAATCACCCAAGAGCCTTGATATGACCGCTTTTTCACGCGGCGAATATGCCAAAGCCCTCGAAGAAAACACCAAAGCCGAGGTTATCTCCAAGATTCTTTATCCTGCCGATGACCACATCGACGGCAAAATATTGCGCATAAAGCAGCAGTATTTCTTTGTAAGTGCATCACTTCAGACCATAGTTGGCAAGCACTTCAAAAAATATTCCACACTTGATAACCTTGCCGACAAGGTATCGGTGCACATCAACGACACCCACCCTGCACTTTGCGTGCCTGAGCTCATGCGCATTCTTATGGATGACTACGGCTATGGCTGGGATGATGCGTGGGAAATCTGCCAGAAAACCTTGTCATACACCAACCACACCGTAATGAGCGAAGCTCTTGAGCGCTGGAGCGAGAACATGTTCCGCGAGCAGCTTCCCAGAATCTATCAAATTGTGGCTGAGATAAACCGTCGTCTGCTTCAGACTCTGCACGAGATCTACCCCGGTGACTATGCCAAGATTGACTACATGGCAGTTATAGCCAACGGCGAAGTGCGCATGGCAAATCTGTGCCTTGCATGCTGCCACACCATCAACGGCGTGTCGAAGCTGCACTCAAACATTCTCACCGAGAGCATCTTCCGCGATTATTACAACATTGACAACTCCAAATTCACCAATGTGACCAACGGTATTGCATACCGTCGCTGGCTCATGCAGGCAAACCCCAAGCTTACTTCATACCTTGAAGAGCTCATTGGGCCCAAATTCAAAAAGAACTCTATGCATCTTGATGAGCTTTTAAAATACAAGGGCGACAAGGAAGTCATCGACCGTCTTTTTGAAATCAAGAAGGACAACAAAATTCGCCTTGCTAACTATATCTCAAATGCAAACGGCATAAATGTTGACCCCGATTCTATATTCGACATTCAGATAAAAAGACTTCACGAATATAAGCGTCAGCTACTCAATGTGCTTCAGATTTTGTATATGTATAACAAAATCAAAGAAAACCCCAACCTTGACATCCCACCGCGCACCTTTGTGTTTGCGGCTAAGGCTTCTGCCGGTTATTTCATGGCAAAGCAAATTATCCGCCTTATTGTGGCAGTGTCGAACACTATCAACAATGACCCCGTGGCAAGAGAAAAAATCAAGGTTGTGTTTGTGGAAGACTACCGCGTGTCACTTGCAGAAATCATCATTCCTGCAGCTGACATCTCCGAGCAGATCTCCATTGCAGGCAAGGAAGCTTCGGGCACAGGCAACATGAAGCTCATGATAAACGGTGCCGTAACACTTGGCACTCTCGACGGAGCCAATGTTGAAATCTTTGAAAATGTGGGCAAAGACAACATATTCCTCTTTGGCCTTAAGGCTCACGAGGTTGACGAGCTGTGGAGAAGGGGATATTCACCTCTTGATTATGTGCGCAACAATCCCGAGCTTCAGAAAGTGCTCGATATGCTCACATCAAATGTGCTTGGTGCTCGCTTTGACGATATTGCCAAATCGCTGCTCACCAATGCATATGGCACAGCCGATGCCTACATGACCCTTGCTGATTTTGACTCATATGTCAAAGCTCAGCAGAAGGTGTCTGACACATATGTTAACAAATACAAATTTGGCGATATGTCACTTGTGAACATTGCAAAATCAGGCGTGTTCTCATCGGACCGCGCCATCATGGAATATGCAAAAAATATCTGGCATTGCAGATAAGATTACTGAGAAAATCCTGCCCTTGGGCAGGATTTTCGTTAAGCAGTTGCGTTAGTATCCGAACTCGCCTAAAACAAGAAAAATAGCACCTTTTCTTCGTTGTCGGTCTCGAAATACGCCAGTATTCCTTCGACCTTCCGCCTTGAAAAGTCACACTAAGAGATGTGTATTATGAGAATATTATATGACAGCAAAAAAACTGAATATAAAAATCCATTTGGTGTGCTGAGGGAAAACGAAAAGTGCAAAATATGCATAAAGATTCCGTCGAGCTGCCACACACGCAGAGTGTGGCTTTGCCTTGCAAATGACTGCTTGGATGAGCTTGAGCGCATTGAGCTGAGCTTTAAGTCGGCAGCTGATGGCTACGACACCTACGCAGGTGATATTTGCCTGGAACAGTGCGGACTGTATTTTTATCACTTCTATATCAGCACCGAGGGCGGTGACTTTGAGCTTTATCGAGAAGGTGACGGCACCAACATAGGTGCAGGCGAGCTTTGGCAGGTAAGCTGCATAGCTGCCGACTTCACTGTGTCCCAAAGCTTTTGCGGCAAGGTGATGTATCAGATTTTCCCCGACAGATTCTTTCGTAGCCGTGTGCTCCCATCTGAGGGTAAGCTCGAGCCTTACTGGGTGCATGATGACACCGGCGACACCCCTTGCTACCTTCCCGATGAGCATGGCGAAATTCTCAACTGTGATTTTTATGGCGGCAATCTTGAGGGTATTTGCCAGAAGCTTGACTACATCAAGTCGCTCGGCACCTCTGTGATATACTTAAATCCCATCTTCAAGGCATATTCAAACCATCGCTATG
>JAFVSB010000178.1 GCA_017503945.1 Clostridia bacterium | reverse complement strand
GTCTTCGGCTTTTTTGAATCCGAGAGATACTTTGCCCTTTTCTTTGTCAAATTCGAGAACATATACGCTCACTTCATCACCAACGGAAACAACTTCTGCAGGGCTTTTGATTTTGGACCATGAAAGCTGTGAAATATGGATGAGACCATCTACACCGCCGATGTCTGCGAAAGCACCGAATTTAGTGAGAGACTTAACAATACCCTTATATTCCTTGCCAACTTCAATGTTTGCCCAGAATTCTTCTGCAAGGGCAGCTTTCTGCTCAACCAAAACACTCTTGATGGAACCAACGATTTTGGTTCTGCCGCGCATTTTTCTGATGTCGATGATTCTGAAAGCAACTTCGTCACCAACGATGGATTCAAGATCTGCAAGGAAACGGTCACTTGCCTGAGAAGCAGGTACAAACACTCTTGCACCTTTGCCAGAAACGATAACGCCGCCATTTACAGCCTGAATAACCTTACCTGTGAGAATAGCCTTGGTTTCAAAAGCTTCTTCCACTTCTTTTGCACCTTTGATCATCTCGAGTTTCTTCATTGAAAGTGTAACTTCACCATCAACATCATTTACTCTTACAACAAAAACTTCAACTTCATCGCCTTCTTTGTACATAGAGGTGATGTCGGCAGTGGGGTCATCGGTAACTTCGCTTGCGGGAACAAAACCATCAGACTTGTAGCCAAGGTTAATGCTGATTCCTTTCTCGCTGACACCCATTACAGTACCCTTCACTATATCCCTTGTATTTAAAGTGATCAGAGATTTTTCGTACTCCTCAAATTCTTGTGCGAAGCTTTCAGCTCCATTAATGTTTTCAACCATTTTGTCTATAACCTCCTTAATAATGCACGACGGTGTGGAAGCACCTGCCGTTATACCAATTTTCTTTGGTATATATATATTCTGAGGAAAATCCTCAAAATTTTCAATTTGAAAAGTATTGGGACAATACTTTTGGCATATTGCGGTGAGCTTAGCTGTGTTGGAGCTGTGACCTCCGCCTATCACAAGCATGAGATCTACCTGTTTTGCAATCTGCTCAGCCTCAGTCTGGCGTTCATTTGTGGCACTGCATATAGTGTCAAAAACTATTGCCGACCTAAAGGCAGAACGGACATAGTCCGCAACTTTAGTGAAAGTGTGCCTGTCCATAGTAGTCTGGCAGACAAGGCATACTTTTTCGCATATATCTATTTTACCATTAATATCGGATATGTCAAGAGCTATTATTGCATTATTTTCACACCAACCATTAATTCCCTGAACTTCGGGATGGTTCTTGTTGCCTACAATGATTATCTTGTAGCCTTCGGTATGGTGTTTGTGGACAATATCATGTATTTTTTTTACAAATGGACAAGTGAGGTCAATCACACTTGCGCCATCTTGTATGGCTTTGTCAATAATCTCTTTGCCTACGCCGTGAGTGCGAATGGCAAGTGTTGTGCCCGCGCTAAGATCGCTCGGGTCATCAATGACGCTTACTCCCTTAGCCTGCAAGGATTTTACAACAAACTCATTGTGGATAATCGGGCCAAGAGTGGAAATGGGATTTTTACCTGCTTCGTTTTCAAGCGTGGTCACTGCACGATTGACTCCAAAGCAAAATCCAGCAGTCTTTGCAAGGATTATTTCCAAACTATATCACTCCTTGCCAAGCTCACGAATTGAGCTATAGATTTGTTTGCTGATGCGGTCAATGTCATCAGGATTTGCTTTTCGCTGACCCTCGGGCAATGAATAGATGCACGGTTTGCCAATGTTTAGTGTGATGCGGGAAAAGAGTTTGTAGCTTGCGCTGATATGTACGGGCAAAACAGGACGCTCGGTCTTAATGGCAAGCATTGCTACTCCGCCCTTAACCTCGCCTTCGCCTTTTACCATTTCGCGCTGACCTGTGGGGAATATGCCGAGCACCTCGTCATCTTTGAGCACTTTTATTGCAGCTTTGATGGCTGCAATGTCTGAGCCTGAGCGCTTAACGGGGATTGCCTTTATTAATTTGAGAACAAGACCCAAACCAAAAATGTGAAACAGCTCGTCTTTTGCCATGAAATATATGCGTCTTTTTACAAAGCCCTGCAAAAGCGGAGGATCCCAATTGCTGAGATGATTGCTGCAAAGAATAAAAGCACCATCAGCAGGCACATTTTCGCTTCCGCTTATCTTTACTCTGAAAATAAGGCTCATAAATGCCTTGATGATATTGCATAACAACCTATACATCAGCATATCACCTTTCGTATAATGTCACACACAAGGTCAATCGACTGCTGCAAGCTAAGATTCGTGGTATCGGCAATGATTGCATCATCGGCCTTTTTGAGAGGCGATACCTCACGCGTTGAATCCTGCTCGTCTCTGTATTTCATTTCGGCAAGGACCTCATCATAGCTCACATCGATGCCCTTTTCCTTGAGCTCTGCCAAGCGCCTTGTGGCTCTTGCTTCGGCAGAAGCAGTGAGAAAAATCTTGACATCGGCATTTGGCAGAACACTTGTGCCTATGTCGCGCCCGTCCATGATGCAATTGTATCGCTGTGCCATTGTGCGCTCAGCCTCCAAAAGCCAGGTGCGCACAAACGGAATTACCGCTATGTCAGAAGCAGCCTTAGACACCTCCGGCGTGCGAATGAGCCCTGTGACATCGGAACCATCGAGAATCATGAGCTGAGCATCACCTGCGCGAGAGATGTCGAGCGAGGTGTGCGATAGCATGTGCTCTACTGCCTCGGGATCTGCCTTGATATCAATGCCGCATGAGAGAGCCTTAAGGGCCAAAGAGCGAAACATAGCTCCTGTATCAATATAGATAAAATCAAAAGCTTTGGCAGCAGCACGCGCAATGGTGCTCTTGCCGGCACCTGAGGGGCCGTCTAACGCTACATTTATCATAAGTCCATATACTCCTTAAAAAAAGAACATTATACATTATATATTAAAACGCGAAAATACTCAATAGGTTTTTGAAATTTTTTTGTATTTTTCATAAAAACAACCGCAGGCTATAAGGGCAGACGATAACATCTGCATATATAGTTGATACCTTTAGTACATGTGATAGTGTCTGATGATGATATAACGGCTGTGGAATCAGAGGCGGTGAGCTTTACATCAAAGGGTAAATTGCAACTGCTCATCACTTCAATCACCGATGGTCTGTCAAGAGTGATTTGTGCTCTGCCATCTACAAAAAGTGCCGTTTCTTCACCATTAACACACACCCATACACTATCTTTGGGTAGAGCGCTGTCAGTATACAGAGCAACAGAAAAGTGATCCATCACAATCTCGGTGGCAGATGCAGGCACACTGCGCCTCACAAATGCAAAATAGCACTGCGACACAAAAAGTGCTACGCAAACAAAAACGACAGTAAGCGAAAAAACCATTTTAAAAACGCTCTTTTTGGCAGAACGCGAAGAAGACAAAAATATTTTCAAAAGCTACACTCCCTTTTGAAAATATTTTATGCCAAAGGCTATGCGTTCATACCCGCAAGATAGGCCGTGGAAAATGCGATCTGCAAATTGAAGCCGCCTGTGTAGGCATCTACATCGATGACCTCACCTGCAAAAAACAAACCGGGACAAAGCTTTGATTCCATGGTGGCGGGGTTAATTTCCTTCACATTTACTCCACCCGATGTGATGATAGCCTCTGCAATGGGTCGCTTGCCTTCTATGGTGAAGGTGAGCGATTTTAAAAGTGAAACAAACTCATGGCGCTGCTGTCTGGTGATAGCATTGACCTTGGTGCGCCCATCGATGCCTGAGAGCTCAACTATAACAGGAATGAGTTTTTTGGGAAGAAGGGCATCGAGAGAATTGATGAAGTCTTTGTTTTTCTCTTTTTCAAAATCTCTGAGCACTCTATTGTCTAAAGTCTTAAAATCAAGAGCAGGCTTGAGGTCGATAGCTATGGAATACTCTGCGCCGTCTCTTATGTGAGATGAAGCACTGAGTATCACAGGGCCGCTGAGGCCAAAATGCGTAAATAGCATCTCGCCAAAGTCGCAATACACTTCCTTGCCGTTTTTCATGAGCCTCACAGCCACATTTTTGAGCGATAAACCCATGAGCTCACGAGCATATTTTTCTTTGGTGACGAGGGGCACAAGCGACGCCTTGGGCTCTACCACGCTATGACCGAGCGACTCGGCAAAGCGGTAGCCGTCACCTGTGGAGCCGCAGCCTGGGTAGCTGATGCCCCCTGTGGCAACAATCACACTTTGGGCGCGTATGGTTTTGCCGCCTGTCATGGAAAGCTCAAAGAGCGAATCACTCAGGCGTTTAACCGCCTTGACCTCTCCCATGATTTTGTTCACACCGTTTTTGAGAGCATAACGCTCCAGAGTGTTTCGCACATCTATTGCCTTGTCACTCTCTGGGAAAACCCTGCCGCCGCGCTCAACCTTGAGCTTAAGACCTTCGGATGATAGCAGCTCCATGAGGTCGGTGTTTGTAAACGAATAAAACGGACTATACATAAAGCTGGCATTTACGGCAGTGTTGGCAATAAAATCCTCAATAGGGGCGCTGTTGGTGACATTGCACCTGCCCTTGCCGGTGATGAGGAGCTTTTTACCGAGCATTTTGTTTTTTTCGATGAGGCAAACCTTTTTGCCGCGAAGCGCGCAAAATGCCGAAGCAAGCATGCCAGCAGGTCCGCCGCCTATGACTGCAGTATCAAAATTCATGTGGATATCGTCCTTTCGGCCTATTGTGATGCTATTGTTCTTCGTGTTTTTCGTACACTTGGTATTCTTCCCATATATGCTCAAGGGCATTGAAATTTTCTGCCACTTTGTCACGATTGCGCATAACAAGTGCCACAATCAAAGCATTGATGATGCTCAGCGGTGCCACAAGCGAATCCACAAAATTGGACATATCCGAGCGTGCAAATAAAGTGTGGTTGGAATATTTTACTATTGGGGAAATCTCAGAGTCGGTAATAGCAATGATTTTGGTGCCGCGATCATGGGCAAATTTTACCGCATTGTGGGTGCGGCGCGAATAGCGCGGATAGCTGATTGCTATAACTACATCATCTGTGCCTATGTCAAAAATCTGCTCAAAGGTCTCACTTGCTGAATTGGTGGTGATGAGTCTGGCGTCAATGGAAATCAGGTTGAGATAAAAGCCCAGAAAGTTTGCTATGGAAAAGCAGGTGCGCGCACCAAGAACATACACCTTACGAGCATTTGCGATAGTGTTAATACAAGCAGTGAAATCCTCGGGACTCACTGACTCTAAAGTCTGACGGAGCTTGTCGATATCGGAGGTGAGCACAGTGGTGAGTATATCTTTTTCAGCAAATTTATTAGAGGTTATCTCCATGCGCTGAGACACTGTGAGCTTGTTTTTGATGATTTCGTGAAGCTCGCGTTGAAACTTAGGATAACCCGAATAGCCAATTTCAGAAGCAAAACGAACCACGGTGGATTCGCTCACGCCCACCTTTTCGCCAAGTTTTGAAGCCGTCATAAATGCGGCTTTGTCATAATGCTCACATATAAAATCTGCAATGAGCTTCTGACTTTTGCTAAAGCCGGGGCGCATGGATTTGATGGTGGTAATAATATCTTTTCTTTCGTGCATAACATAAACTCTCCCTTTTAAATCTCCGTTAAAAGAAACACCCCTCCAATGAGTTGGAGGGGCATGGGTACTCGTTATCGAAATATATATTAAATTCTCAAACAGACTCCTGGTTATGCCTTAACTACATTAGCAGCCTGAGGACCTTTTGCGCCGTCGATAACATCAAATTCTACAGCTTCGCCTTCCTGGAGGGATTTGTAACCTTCCATGTTGATAGCTGTGAAATGAACGAATACATCGCCGCCGTCTTCACACTCAATAAATCCATAACCTTTTTCGGCATTGAACCATTTTACTGTACCTTTTTGCATTATAGTGCCTCCTAAAAATACTGAGCATAACTGCTCTTGTTAATATACGAGCAGTCATTGTACT
>JAFVSB010000018.1 GCA_017503945.1 Clostridia bacterium | reverse complement strand
TGCTATAGCGCGCTCAAAGTTGTCGATCACAGGAAGCAGCGCGGCTACAGTGTCGCCCACACAATCAACATAGATTGACTCTTTCTCGCGGATTGTGCGTTTTTTGAAGTTGTCATACTCAGCCAAAAGCCTGAGATATTTGTCATTTAGCTCATCAAGCTTTGCCTGAGTTTCATCAATCTCAGGCTGCGAAGCTTCAGCTTCTTCAACCTGGGGTGTGGTTTCTTTATTTATCTCATCTTTTGCTTCTTCATTTTTCTTAATCAAGTCTGGTCATCTCCTTTGTCATTGCCCATCACATCATTGATGCACGCTGTAAGATAGTCGAGAGTCGAAATAACCTTAGCATAATCCATGCGCGTGGGGCCTATTATAGCAAGCTTGCCTTTCATACTGCCTCCGAGAGAATAGTTGGAAACAACAAGGCTTATATCTTTATCTTTCAGCACGGGGTTTTCATTGCCTATTATTACCGAGGTGGTGTCGCCCGTGGCTGAAAGCAGAGATTTTATCATTTTGCTGTTGTCTTTTTTGAGGAAGTTCAAAAACTCCTTGGTGCGCCCGATGTCATTAAACTCGGGATGCTTAAATATATTGGTGGTGCCATTGAGCACAACATCGACTGTCTCTGCTTCGTTGGCTATGTCTGAGAGAAAATCAAACACCGAGTCAATGAGTGCACCATCTACGGGAATGAGCTCTTTTTCGGCAGATAGCACCTCAGGGGTGAACTCAGATACATCGCAGCCTGCAAAACGATAGCTGAGGTAATTGGAAAGCTTTTCGAGCACCTCTGCCTCGTAGGCTTTGGCAGTGCGGATGGTGCGATTGCGCACCGAGCCGTCATGACACACTGCCACCACAACAAAGCTTCTGGCCTCAACGGCAATAAGCTTAATATTACTGATGGTTACAAGCGACGATGACGGGGTGGTGTAGATAGCCGTGTAGTCAGTGAGAGCAGACATTATGTCTGATATGCTGTCAATAGCACGGCGAAGCTCGATGTATTTTTTGCCAAGAGCATGAGTTATCTGATTTATTTCAGCAATGCTCAGGCGGTATTCATTCATTAGCTGGTCTACATACACTCTGTAGCCAAGATATGATGGTACTCTGCCCGCGGAGGTGTGGGGTTTTTCAAGATAGCCCGCTTCTTCGAGCGAAGCCATTTCATTTCGTATGGTGGCAGAGCTGACGCCAAGATCGTGATTTTTTAAAATATGGGATGAGCCCACAGGTTCTGCCGAAGCAATGTAGTCATCAATTATGGCCTGGAGTATTTTTTTCTTTCTGTCACTAAGCTCCATATTCACCCCTCCGTTTAAATTGTCACTTTAGCACTCGAACCTTTGGAGTGCTAAATATAAGATAACACTATTTTACATATTTGTCAATAGCAAGCACTATTTTTATGGAAATTATACAATCACACAAAGTCACAAAGCACAGAGTTTGATACATAATATGCCCTTTTTGAAAGAACATATCTGTCACCCTTGTCAACAAGTGTTCCTGCGGCAAGGTGCTTGGCAAGAGGCTTTGAAAACACATCTTCTATATCCTTGCCAAAACGGGCGCGAAAATCCGCCTTTGAAGCACCAAGGCCTGTGAGCCTGAGGTGCAAAAACATAAACTCGCTCATTAGCTCGTCTATAGATAACTCATAGCGCTCATCATTGGCAAAAGAGGCTATGTAGGCATCAAAATCAGAGGTGCGCGTATAGCGGCAGCCATCGTAAAAAGAAGCCGCCGAAGCACCAAGGCCAATGTATTGCCTGCCCTGCCAGTATTTGAGATTGTGCTTTGATTCAAAGCCCGGGCGCGAAAAGTTAGACAATTCATACTGGTCATAGCCTGCCAAGGTGAGCGATGAGCATATCTGCTCATACATATCGGCATATTCATCGTCGGTTTTTTCGCTAATTGCGCCGCGCTCGAGCATCTTTGCAAATGGTGTGCCGTGCTCGATTTTGAGACCATAGCATGAAATGTGCTCAGGTTCAAGATTTAGCACTTTGGTGACAGAAGTGCTCAAAGAGCTGAAATCCTGAGTGGGAATAGCATACATAAGGTCAAGACTTATATTGGAAAAGCCTGCATTTCTGAGGATATCAAAGCTTCGTTGCGTGTCGGCAGTGCTATGGAGTCTGCCAAGCGCAGATAGCTCAGAGTCTATAAAAGACTGTGCACCAAGGCTCACCCGATTAAAGCCAAGCGCGCGATAGTCTGCCGCTTTTTGGGCAGTGACGGTGCACGGATTGGCTTCGATGGTGATTTCTGCATCGGCAGAAACCTTGAAGCACTCATGGATTGCAGCCATGGCCTTAGCTATTGACGAGCTGTTTAAAAGTGACGGAGTGCCTCCGCCAAAATAGACCGTGTCGGCATGCAGGCCGTGGTCTTTATAGAGCATAGCCTCGCACGCTAAGGCATCACAATATTCACTCTGCCTTTGGGTGAGTGGTGGGTATGAGCAAAAGTCACAATAGTTGCACTTTTGAGCGCAAAACGGAATATGGACATACAAGCCTATCATGTCTACCTCCGAATATATTATTTATTTGCAAAAAGCAGATTATATGCATTATTATAGAGGATTTTTTCGTTTTCCTCATCAGTAAGGCCGAGCGCAAGGAATTTTTCGATGCCTTCTTTGTGGCGCTCGATGGGATAGTCGGTGCCAAATAAAATCCTGTCGGCACCATGATTGCGTATGATGCGCCTGGCTATTTCGGGTGCGAGCTTACGGTCGGTGCTTGAGCAGTCCATGTAGAGGTCTTTGCCCACAAGGAGCTCTTCTGCCTCATTCCATTTGAGATGGCCGCCAAGATGTGCACCAATGACGATGATGCCGGGAAAATCCTGCAATACCTTGAGTAGCCTCGGTGCTGATGAATAGTCATACTTTACATCACCCATATGAAAGAGTATGGGCAGTTTTTCGCTTCTTATGATTTCATAAGCATCATACATGCGGCGGTCATCAATGCAAAAAAACTGAAAATCGGGGTGGAGCTTTATGCCCCTGAGACCAAGCGCTTTGATGCGCTTTATTTCCTTTTCAAATTCAGTGTATTCGGGATGGAGTGTGCCAAAGCCGGCAATAGTGCCTGACAGGTGCGATGCGGTGGCATCGTTTACCGTTTCCACCTGTGATGCCTTGAGGGCTGAAGAATGGATAACAAACCTTTCGACCCCTGCCTCCGATGCACTCTTTGCAAGGTCTTCAATGGTGCCCTTGCCGTGCATATCGTAGCTATAGTATGTACCCACATGCTCCACTGCATGAGAAGCTATTGCTTGGGGCCAGATGTGGGTGTGAACATCGATTACTTTGTATTCCAAATTAAATCACCTTGATTGTCTATAAAATTACTACAGGACTTAAGCATAGAAGCTCAAGTCCTGTGATTGATGTATCAATAGTTATAGCCTGCTTCAAGAGCCTTGATGTTACTGTCGAGCATAGCAGCCTTTGCAGCTGGCACAAGCTTGGTCACAGCGCCTTTGAGCTGCTCCCATGTGAACATCTGAGTTTCTTTGATGAGCTTACCCACCATTATCATGTTGGCAAGCTTGGGAAGACCCATGTCGTTTGCCATCTGAGTTGCGGGAATTTCAAAAACATCGGCATCGTCTCTTTCGCATTTGCGGTTGATAAGAGCCGAATCAATGAAAATTTTGCCTCCGGGGATAACTGCATTTTCAAACTTGTCGAGAGAGGGGCCGTTCATCACAACCAGATTGGCAGGCTCGGTGATGATGGGCGAAGCAACATCTTCATCAGACACGATAACACTGCAGTTGGCAGTGCCGCCTCGCATCTCGGGACCATAGGAAGGAAGATGGGATACATTTTTGCCCTCAAGCATGCCTGCATAGGCAATGACCTTGCCTGCAAAAAGGATACCCTGACCGCCGAAGCCGGCGAATATTGTCTCGTGTGTCATGATTAGTTTTCCTCCTTTGTGATGTCTTTGTATACACCGAGAGGATAGTGCGGGAGCATATTCTCTCTCATCCATTCAAAGGATTCCTGAGGTGACATACCCCAGTTTGTAGGGCAGGTGGACACAACCTCAACGAGCGAAAAGCCTTTGCCGTCGAGCTGCATCTGAAATGCTTTTTTGATGGCGGCTTTTGCCTGTTTGATGTGGGGAACTGTGTCAACTGTGACTCTTTCAATGTAAGCAGGGCCATCGAGCGTAGCGAGCATCTCACTCACTCTGATGGGGTTACCCTGAGTTTTGATGTCTCTGCCGTAGGGCGAGGTCTGAGTAACCTGACCTGCCAAAGTGGTGGGAGCCATCTGACCGCCTGTCATGCCATAGATGGCATTGTTGATAAAGATGGTGGTCACATTTTCGCCTCTGGCTGCCACATGAACTGTTTCGGCTGTGCCGATAGCGGCAAGGTCACCGTCACCCTGATAGGTGAACACAACCTTGTCGGGCAATGCGCGCTTGATGCCTGTGGCAACAGCGGGAGCACGGCCGTGGGCGGCTTCCTGCATGTCGCATTCAAAATAGTTGTAGGCAAATACTGAGCAGCCAACGGGAGCTACACCAATGGTGTCACCCTCGATGCCGAGCTCATCTATAACTTCTGCCACAAGGCGGTGCACTATACCATGAGGACAACCTGGGCAGTAGTGAAAAGATACATCACTGAGAGCGTGAGGTCTTTTGAATACTTTTTCCATTATTTTGCACCTCCGATTTCTACGATTTTGGCAAGAATTTCTTTGGGAGTGGGCACTATGCCGCCTGTTCTGCCGAAGAATTCAACATCGGCTCTGCCATTTACTGCAAGGCGCACATCTTCTACCATCTGACCCATGCTCATTTCCACTGAAAGGAAAGTCTTTTTGGTGCCTGATGAAAGAGCTTTCTCGAATGCTTCAAAGGGGAAAGGCCACAGAGTGATGGGGCGAATGATGCCAACCTTATAGCCTAGCTCTTTGGCTTTTGCCATAGCAGTTTTGGCAATGCGGGCTGTGGTACCATAGGCAACGAGGATGATGTCGGCACCTTCGGTGTCTATTGCTTCATAGCGCACTTCGTTTTTGATTATTTCATCGTAGCGCTGCTGTCTTTCGAGCACGAGGTCTTCAAGTTCAGAGGCTTCAATAAAGAGAGAGTTGATGATGTTTTTCTTTCTCTTCATACCTGTGCCTGAGGTTGCCCATTCTTTTTCGGGCAGGTCGGACACATCGGTGTCTTTAAATTCAACGGGCTCCATCATCTGACCGAGCATACCGTCACCCATAATCATAACGGGGCATCTGTATTTATCGCCAATGTCAAAAGCATCGGCAGTGAGGTCTACCATTTCCTGAATGGAGCTGGGGGCAAGCACAACGAGGTGATAGTCACCATGGCCGCCACCCTTTGTAGCCTGAAAATAGTCAGACTGAGCAGGCTGAATACCGCCAAGGCCCGGACCGCCGCGCACAATGTTGACAATGACGCAGGGTACATCGGCACCTGCAATATATGAAATACCCTCCTGCTTGAGGCTTATTCCGGGAGAGGATGAGCTTGTCATTACTCTCACACCGGCGCCGCCGGCACCATACACCATGTTGATGGCAGAAACTTCACTCTCTGCCTGAAGGAATGTGCCGCCTATTTTGGGCATTTTCTTTGCCATGTAGGCACTAACCTCTGTCTGAGGAGTTATAGGATAGCCGAAGAAATGACGGCAGCCTGCTCTGATGGCAGCTTCTGCCAAAGCTTCGTTACCTTTCATCAAAACTTTATTTCCCACTGTAAAAACCTCCTTTGGGTGGATTATCTTTCAACTTCAATTACAACATCAGGGCACATGGTCGCACAAAATGCACAGCCTATGCATTTGTCCATTTCAATAACAGTGGCAGGGTGAAAACCCTTTGCATTGATACGATCGGTTGCCATGGTCACAATCTTTTTTGGGCACGCGCCCACACAAAGACCGCAGCCTTTGCATCTGTCTTCATTAAAAGTAACTTTTGCCATATTTAAAGCCTCCTTTTAGGAATTGAATTATATATTAATTATGCAAATGCATCAAATGGCAGCTGCATAAAAAGTTGCATAGGGAATTTTTCTGTTTCGGTGTCAAGCTGAGCCAATATTTCAGGTGAGCCTGCAATGTATTTCACAGGTACCGAGAGCTTCTGGCTGACCTCATCGAGCACTTTAAAAGAGCCGATGAAATCATCTTTGCCCGAAAGATACGAAAGATTGGCGTTATTGACAATTGCGGTGATCTTGCATCGTGACACTGCCTGAATTTCGCGCGCAAGGCGAATGATTGACTCGGCATCGGCTGTGTCGGGCCTTTTGGTGTTGACCACCATGAACATGTCATAATCCTCTTGCTTTATGTGAGGATAATACTGCCCGAGGGCTATTGCGCCGTCTTCATCTCCGCCTACATCGAGCACTGCAGCGGCGCTGCGGTCTGCAAACACAGAAAAGATGTCACTCGGAAGCGATGGCAGGTCAAGATTGGTGCCTGCATACTCGGGTGCAATGACCTTGATGCCGCTTTGTGTGAGAAAGCCACTAGCGTCATAAGTGCGGAAATATGGGTTTACAATGTCCATGTCACATATGGTGGCAGAGCCAAAGACTTCTTTTAGCCTGAGGGCATAGTTTATAGCAAATTCTGTTTTGCCGCTGCCATAGTGACCCGTGATTATGTTGAGTCTTTTCATAGAGCATCAATCCTTTATTATATCAACTATAGTATTGGAAGTGCGCATATGCTTTGCTGTGAGCCTTATGGCAAGCACCCACAGTGCAATCACAAATGCAAAAATGATGATGGCACCCAAGGAAGGAAGAGCAAAAGCCTCGCACGCTATTGCCGCCGCAATAAGAAGAAACACAGGCAGAATATACACCAGAAGCGAAATTGCCAGAATACGCGAGCTGCGAGAGTGAATGACCACCCTGTCACCTGCGCGGGCGCCTGCAGGATTGGCAACCACAGTTTCAAATGTGGGCGCAGTGCAAGCTGAGCACTCACTGCAATCATGAGAGCAGGCAGATGTTTTGCGTATGAGCACCGTGGCGCTGCCGTTTGAAGTAGATATTACTGTGCCTTCACCTGTCATTAATCCATCACCCCTACTATGGTTTACATATCATTATAACAAAAACGACAAAATAATTCAATAGGTGCAAAGGGTCAAAAATACACAAAATTAGAACACTCATAAACAGAGTTTTTAGTTAATGAAAAAGCACACCATCGCAACTGCATTGTGATAGCGTGCTTTCTTGTTATTTTGTTATGTCACAAGGGATAGCCTCTGTATATGCTATAAGTTCAGAGCTTTTCAAAAGAAGCTGACACCCCTTCACCCCTGCACTCACTGTTATCTTTTCAAGCATTGCTGCCGACTCACAGATGAATGTGGGGAATTTCTTTTTCATGCCCACGGGCGAGCAGCCACCGCGGATATAGCCTGTAAGAGCAAGAAGGTCTTTGACATGGACCATTTCAATTTTCTTGTTGCCTGTGACCTTGGCTGCCTTTTTGAGGTCGATTTCCTTGTGCACAGGTATGCACATAACCAAAGGACCCGTCTTATCTCCCCTCGCAACAAGGGTCTTGAACACAACGTCATACTCAAGCCCGACCTGAGAGGCGATGCTCGTGCCCGAAAGGTCATTTTCGTCTACAACATATTCAAGGCATTCATATGGAATCTTCGCCTTGTCCAGAAGGCGCATTGCATTTGTCTTTTGCATGAGCTGCACCCATCAGAGATTTTCGATGATGTCTGAAAGTGAATCGAGCCAATCGCCTTCGAAAAGCTCAATGAGGCCTGCATCGGCGCCTGCTGCAACCTTGGGGTTTATGGGCAGACGGCTGATTGAAGATATATCGTGCTCTGCGGCAACAGCGTCTATATGACTTTCGCCAAAGATGCTGTGCTTTTTGCCGCAATCCGGACATTCAAAATATGACATGTTCTCTACTATACCGAGAATGGGAATATTCATGAGCTTTGCCATCTTCACCGCTTTGGCAACAATCATGGATACAAGCTCCTGAGGAGAAGCCACGATGATTATGCCGTCAACGGGAATAGACTGAAACACTGTGAGAGGCACATCGCCTGTGCCCGGAGGCATGTCGATGAACATATAGTCAGTATCCCATATTACATCGGTCCAGAACTGCTTTACTGTGCCGCCAATGACAGGACCACGCCATACTACGGGGTCGGTTTCATTTTCTAAAAGGAGGTTTATGCTCATCACATCGATGCCGGTTTTGGTGGAAACAGGCAAAAGGCCGAATTCATTGGCTCCTGCTTTTTGGGTGATACCAAAAGCTTTGGGAATGGAGGGGCCTGTGATGTCGGCATCGAGAATGGAGGTTTTGTAGCCTTTTCGTCTCATAAGCACCGAAAGCATGGATGTGACCATCGATTTGCCCACACCGCCTTTGCCGCTGACTATGCCTATGGTCTTGCCTATTCGGCTCATTTCGTGAGGAGCAGCGATAAGACTCTCGCTCTTTTCGCGCGAAGAGCAGTTTGCTGAGCAGGTTTCGCAATTGTGTGTACATTCTTCACTCATAACTAAAAATCCTTTCTATGTTAAATCTTATTTTTATACTGTTTTATATTTTATCACAAATAAATAAATATATCAACATTCAAAACTAACAAAAATACAGAGGCTGCTCTAGCGAGCTGCCTCTGCACTTATGATTAAAATCATCAGGCAAAAACTTGTCTGGTGATTGACAAGTTTATTATTTCGCATATTGTTTAAATTATTCGCTGCACTGTATTATTGCATTTGTTTCTTCCGAGGTAAGCCCCTGAGATTCCACTGCCACATACACCCCATCTATGCATGCATATGCACCATCGGGCACCAAAGCTTTGAGAGTATCTTGCTTTGAAAAGGTTACAGTGACAAATCTGTCTCCCGATTGAGACGATGCCATGATAGTGAGGGGATCAGCGTGCCTGAGCGTGGCCATTTCATCTGATGCAACCAAAAAAGTCAGATCATCAGGAAGGTTGATATCAAAAATAACATTGCCGTAATACTGAGCATTGGAAAGCTCCATTGCAGAATCACCACACAAATATGCAGATTTGCTTTGCACAGGATTATTTTGTCTTTGCTTAGTGTCCTCTCGAGTGACAGTGTGGTCATTGAAATCTGAGCCAAGATGCACAGATGTGGCCGCTATCACAAGCATAGCGGTGAGAGCCAAAGCATATGCGGGGCGCAGGTGAAAAGAAAAGGCTTTTTTCTTTTTGACTTCGCCATTTAAGATAGCATGAAGCAGTGCTGTATCGCCGTGGATTTCATCGTTGACAGATTTATATGCCTCTTTAAAATTCATAATCTTCTCTCCCTCCAAGCAGGGTTTTTAGTTCTTGTCGGCCTCTGAAAAGGTGGGATTTTACCGTGGATTCCTTCATGCCAAGAAGCGCGGCAATCTGAGCGATTGACATATCCTCCTGATAGTGAAGATGGATGACAGTGGCATATTTGGGCTTAAGCTTTCTGACCTGATCAAACAAATCACTTTTTTCAGGCATGGTGAACACAAACTCCTGCGAGATGGGTACGGTTTTTTTGAACCATGAGCTTGTGAACATGCTCTTTGAGCAGTTGATAGTAACCTTTATAAGCCATGCTTTTATGTGCTCCTCGGAATTAAAGTGTTTGTCGGTCTTTATGTAGCGGAGAAAAACTTCCTGACACACATCGTCGGCCATATCCTTGTTTTTTGTGCGGGCAAGGGCGAGTCTGTATACCATATCAAAATATTTTTCTGTCATTTCCCTTTTAAAACCGATTTCGCAATCCGTTTTTGACATGGGTAAAACCCTCCTCCTACATATAATACTAATAAATAACCCAAAAGGTTGCAAAAAATCAAATAATTTTATTTTTTAGAAACCTTATGCAGTACGAAGCGCAAATGCCCGTGAAAGTACCTGCTATTATTGACGAAATT
>JAFVSB010000177.1 GCA_017503945.1 Clostridia bacterium | reverse complement strand
TTGGCATCAATAAATGCATTAGAATCTGGAAAAAGACGCTCTTTTTTGTATATGTTATTCATAAAAGAAAGAGTGCTGTTTTTTTCACAGGTTGAAATATCAGTTATGTCTTTCAGACGGATAATCCTATAACCATCGACACAAAAGTCAGTGATGTTTTGAAAGCCCAAAAGCTCCTGAGAAAGCATGACAACATTACCCAAAGAAGAAATTTCATCAATTTCAGACCTGAAAATTTCCACAAGCTCATCATCTTTAATTTTATTGCCTAAAGCTTTATTAATCTCTTTGAAGGTCATTTGAAGCACTCCTTGGTTATTGGCTGATTTTGGGCAAGGAATCACAATACAAACATCTGTATACACCGTTGGCTCTGTCAGTTAATTTGAATATGTGGTGAATCTCCTGCTCAACAGACGTAATACATCTGGGATTTGCACATTTTATAATATCTGTGATGGTATCGGGCAAATCAGGATGCAGTTTACTTACCTTTTCTCCATTTTTAATGACATTGACCGTTATACCGGGGTCAATATAGCCAAGTGCATCAAAATCAATGTCGAGTTCAGCATCGATTTTGATGATGTCCTTTTTTCCCATTCGGCGGCTAGAGGCATTCTTGATTATTGCAACTTGGCAATCAAGGTTTTCGAGGTTAAGGTAGTGATATATCTGCATGGATTTTCCCGCTTTGATATGATCAATAACCAAACCGTTTTTTATTGAATCAATATTCACCCTACTCCACCTCCAAAAGTTTAAGAATAAGCGCCATGCGGATATATTTACCATACATGGCCTGCTTGAAGTAACAAGCTCGTGCATCATCATCAACATCGGTAGTTATTTCATTTACTCTCGGCAGCGGATGCAATATAATCATATTGTCTTTGGCAAGCTTTAGTTTTTCACAGTTGAGTATGCAGCTATCTTTAAGCCTTTCATAATCTGCTTCGTTGAAAAATCTCTCTCTCTGAACCCTTGTCATATACAATATGTCGAGATTGGAAATAGCATCCTCAACGCTTGTGAATTCTTCGTATGGAATTTGCATTTTGTTGAGAACATCGTTTTTAATATAATGCGGAAGCCTAAGTTCAGGAGGGGAAATGAGCACAAATTTTATGTTGTCATATCGTATCATAGCGTTAATGAGAGAATGCACTGTGCGACCAAATTTGAGGTCACCACACAAACCTATGGTAAGATTATCTATCCTGCCCATTTCTCTTTTGATTGTGAGAAGGTCCGTGAGTGTTTGTGTGGGATGGTTGTGACCTCCATCGCCTGCATTGATAATGGGTACGCCTGATTTGAGAGATGCTGCCATGGGAGCACCCTCTTTAAAATGACGCATGGCAATTATGTCGGCATAGTTACTCACAACTGTGACTGTATCAGATATGCTTTCTCCTTTGGCTGCCGAGCTTGATGCAGCCTCAGAAAATCCGAGAACACTGCCGCCAAGCTCAAGCATAGCAGCTTCAAAGCTTAATCTGGTACGCGTTGAAGGTTCAAAAAAAAGTGTGGCTAATTTTTTATATTTGCACTTTTCGCGATAACTTTCGGGGTTTTCAATGATGTCATTGGCTGTGTTTATCAGCTCGTCAATTTCTATAATTGAAAGATCAGAGATATCTATTAAGTGTCTCATTTTGCAACTCCTGTGTAAATATTAGTTATCAATCCAGCTTTCATCAGATGGATTGTTACGGAAACGAATCAATCTTTCAACATCAGTGGGTTTGATGTAACCGGTGTCGGCTGCGACTTCGGCAATTGTGTCAAAATCACACAAGCTGTGATTAATAACTTTTGCATCTGCAAGTCTTTCGAGGCCTTTTTTCATACCATAGGTAAATATGCTCACAATGCCCAAAACATCTGCGCCGTTTTCTCTGAGCACATTAACAACTTCGATAACACTGCCGCCTGTAGAGATAAGATCTTCTACAACAACTACTTTCTGGCCTTTTTCCAGTTTGCCTTCGATTTGGTTTTGTCTGCCATGATCTTTGGAACCGCTTCTCACATAACCCATGGGAAGGTCAAGCAAATGAGCTGTTATTGCAGCATGAGCAATACCGGCAGTAGAAGTACCCATGAGGATTTCTGCCTCGGGATAATACTCTTTAATTAATTCAGCAAGCCCTGTTTCAACATCGCCTCTCACTTTAACATCAGAGAGTGTGAGTCTGTTATCACAATATATAGGGCTTTTTATGCCGCTTGCCCAGGTGAATGGTTTGTCAGGGCTGAAAAACACCGCCTTTATTGCAAGCAAGTCTTTTGCTATGGTAATCTTGTCCATGTTAGTAATCTCCTTTATGATTAATATATTATCCTACAAATTCAGTAACACATCGTCTATAAGCAGCAACGGGGTCTTCGGCTGCAGTGATAGGTCTGCCCACAACTATGTAATCAGAACCGATTTCTTTTGCTTTGGCAGGGGTAGTTACTCGAACCTGATCACCCACATCGCCATCGGCAAAACGAACTCCAGGAGTAACAGTTATGAAATCATTTCCGCATCTTTCATGCACTACACCTGCCTCAAGAGGCGAACATACTACGCCGTCAAGGCCTGCCTTTTTGGCATTGGAGGCATAGTGCATTACAACATCGGCTATATTTTCCTTGATCAAAAGGTCATTTTCCATAGCTTCTTGACTTGTAGAAGTGAGCTGGGTGACTGCAATCAAAAGCGGTCTTGTGCCATCAGCTCTTGTGAGCCCTTCAATAGCTGAGCGCATCATGGCTACTGTGCCTGAAGCATGCAGGTTGCACATGTCAACATCAAGATGTGAAAGCACACTCATAGCTTTTTTTACAGTGTTGGGAATATCATGAAGCTTAAGATCCAAAAAGATTTTGTGACCCATTTTTTTGATTTCGCGCACGATATCGGGGCCTGCACCATAAAAAAGTTCCATGCCAATCTTTACATAAGGTTTTTCATCTGTGAATTTTGAAAGAAAACTAAGAGTTTGTTCTTTGTTTGGAAAATCGCATGCGATTATAACATCTTTGCCCATTAGTGAGCACCTCCTATTATATTTTTTAAATTATCTATTCCATATTTTTTCATTGTGTCGGGAAGAGCGAGTATGATATCTCTGCACACATACGGATCGACAAGATTTGCCGCACCAATCTGCACCGCGCTGGCACCTGCAAGCATCATTTCGATAACATCATCGGCGCTTGACACTCCACCCATGCCAATAATCGGCACAGATACTGCCTCATACACCTGATATACCATACGAAGCGCAACAGGGAATATTGCCTTGCCGGAAAAACCACCCATTTTGTTTGCAATGACGGGGTTTTTCGTTTTGAGATTAATCCTCATACCGAGCAAAGTGTTAATGAGAGAAATACCATCGGCGCCCGATGCTTCACAAGCTTTGGCGATTTCGGTAATATCGGTAACATTGGGACTGAGCTTGATATACACAGGCTTAGTGGTTACCTTTTTTACTGCTTCAGTAACGCTTGCAGCATCAGATGGATTTGTTCCAAAGCTCATTCCGCCTCCGTGAACATTGGGGCAGCTGATATTCACTTCTATTATGCCAACCTGGTCTTCTTTGTCGAGCAAAGCACATGTGTGAACATATTCGTCTATCGAAAATCCGCCTACATTTGCAATAACTTTTTTATCAAACACTTTTTTGAGCTTCGGCAGCTCGTCAGCTATCACCGCATCGACACCGGGATTTTGAAGGCCAACTGAATTGATCATGCCGGCTTCACACTCGGCTATTCTTGGTGTAGGGTTACCAAAGCGCTCGTCTTTGGTTGTCCCTTTAAAAGAAAATGAACCTAATATGTTTATGTCATAAAGCTCTGCAAAATCATGACCATATCCAAAAGTACCTGAAGCAGGTATTATGGGATTGTCAAGCTCAAGGCCTGACAAATTAACACTAAGGTCTACCATATTATTTCCTCCTTTACAAGTACCGGACCGTCTTTGCATATGCGCTTGTTTCCGTATTTGGTTTTGCAGCTGCAACCCATGCATGCACCAAATCCGCATCCCATTCGCTCTTCAAATGAAAACTGACCCGATGTGCTCGTTGCATCATACACAGCCTTCAGCATTGGTTCTGGACCGCATGTGTAAAACTCATCATATTCAATTTCTGAAATCGCATCAGTTACAAAGCCTTTTATGCCGTAGCTGCCGTCCGCAGTGGTGATAATAGTTTTAACACCAAGATCCGAAAACTCATCTTCGCCAAAAACATCACATTTGGAATTGAACCCCAATACTGCAGTGACAGTTTTGCCCACAGCAACAAGCTTTTTGGCAAGATTGTAAAGAGGCGGCACACCTACTCCACCGCCCAAAAGCAAAGCGCTTTTAGTGTCATTGGATACTGTGTATCCATTACCAAGACCTGTAAGGATATCTAATTCGCCTTCGCTCATGCCAGATAGCTGCTCGGTACCCACGCCGACAACTTTATAAATTATGGTTACAGTGCTCTCGTCATAATCATATACCGATATTGGTCTTCTGAGAAAAAGTCCGTCAAGTTTGATGTTGATAAATTGACCGGAAGCAGTTATGTGCGATGTGTCACCCTTTAAGACCATGCGATAAACTGAATCGGCAATTTTTTCATTGCTTAATATTTTAAATACAGATTGCTTCATTATGTCACCTCAAATTCATTATAGTGTGTTATATACAATTTCCCCGTTGCACACTGTCATTTTACATTTGCCATAAACTTCTCTGCCTTCAAATGGTGTGCTTGTGCCCATGGTTGCAAAAGTTTGCGGGTCAATTGTGTATTTGCAATTAAGGTCATATATACAAAGGTTCAC
>JAFVSB010000176.1 GCA_017503945.1 Clostridia bacterium | reverse complement strand
ATGGGCAGAGGTGCCACAGGTGTTACAGGCATCAGACTCAAAGACGGTGATTATGTCATCGGCGGCAGTGTGTGCGATGATGATTGCAAGGTGCTCTCAGTGTCGGAAAACGGCTACGGCAAAAAGACCGACATCAAAGAATTCAAGTGCCAAAACAGAGCAGGTAAGGGCGTTACAGGATATAATATAACCGACAAAACAGGCCCTCTTGCAGGCATGCTCATCATAAAAGAAGGTGACGACCTTATGTCTATTACATCAGATGGTGTAATAATAAGAATGAGCACCGACGAAATCAGCGAGCTTGGCAGAGTGACTCAAGGCGTGAGAGTGATGAAAATTGCCGAAGATGTAAAGGTTGTGGCAATAGCCTCCAGCGCAAAAGAAGACGAAGAAGAAACACAAGAAAACTAACATAAAAAATTGCAGATATATTAATATCTGCAATTTTTTTGTGTTGAATTATTTTAATTTTTTTGGTATAATAACACAAAAAGAAAAAAGGAGCAGCCATATGAACATATTGCACATGAAATATGCAGCCGAAGTGGCAAAAGAGGGGTCACTGAGCAAGGCTGCTCAAAACCTCCTCATTGCTCAGCCAAACATAAGCAGAGCTATAAAAGAGCTTGAAGCAGACCTTGGAATTGTAATATTTGACCGCAGTGCAAAGGGCATGATTTTGACAGCGCAGGGTGAGGAATTTATAAATTATGCCAAAGGCATATTAAATCAGATTGACCATGTGGAAAAAATATATAAAGATGGCATGAGAAAAAAAGCAAAGTTTTCTATTTCTGTGCCCAGAGCATCGTATATAGCAGATGCTTTTGTAAAGTTTTCCAAAAACATAGGCTCCGAGGCGGTTGAAATATTTTATAAAGAAACCAATTCTCAAAGGGCCATTCACAACATGCTCAATCATGACTACAAGCTCGGCATTGTGAGATATGCCGATAATTATGACAGGTATTTCAAATCTATGCTCGATGAAAAAGGCTTCAATTATGAATTGGTCACTGAGTTTTCATATTGTCTGATGATGAGCAAAACAAGCCCCCTTGCCAAAAAAGAACACATAAAAATTGATGACCTTGAAGGATATATAGAAGTTGCCCATGCCGACCCTTATGTACCATCACTGCCTGTTGCAAAGGTTATAAAAGAAGAATTTCCCGATAATATAGACAAAAGAATATTTGTTTTTGAAAGGGCAAGTCAATTTGATATTTTGTGTGAAAATGAAAAAACCTTCATGTGGGTGTCGCCTGCTCCGCAAAATCTTTTGGAAAGATATAATCTTGTGCAGAAAAAATGTGATGACAACAAAAAAGTATATAAAGATGTTCTTATTTATAAAAAAGACTATAAACTTTCAAGGCTTGACAAGCTTTTTATAACTGAGCTTTGCAATTCCAAAAGAAAAGTTTTTAAAGATTTTTAATAATGAATAAGCAGTACAAAAGAAAATTCTTTTGTACTGCTTATTTTGTTATATCAAAAAACATATATTCATATATCTTTTTTATAATTCCCAAACCAATAGAAGTATGTTAAAATTTTAACAAAGTTAAAAATAAATATATTTTTATTTTTAAAATTGGGAGGAAAATTTATGAAAAAGAAAAATTATGAAATCGTAGACAGCGTTGAAAAGCTTGAATCTGCCATCAAACGCATAAGAGAAGCTCAGCGCATCTTTGCCACATACACCCAAGAGCAAGTAGACAAAATATTTCTTGCTGCTGCCTCTAAAGCCAACAAGGCAAGAATCCCCCTTGCAAAAATGGCAGTAGAAGAAACAGGCATGGGCATTGTAGAAGATAAGGTTATCAAAAACAATTATGCCTCTGAATATATATATAATGCATATAAAGACACCAAAACCTGCGGCATCATTGAAGAGGATAAGGCATTTGGTATCAAAAAAATAGCTGAACCTATTGGTGTCATAGCAGCAGTTATACCTACCACAAATCCAACATCTACCGCAATCTTCAAATGTCTTATCGCTCTCAAAACACGCAATGCAATCATCATCTCTCCTCACCCCAGAGCAAAAAACTGCACCATAGAGGCTGCAAAGCTTGTGCTTGAGGCTGCAGTGGAAGCAGGTGCACCTGAGGGTATCATTGATTGGATAGATGTGCCAAGTCTTGAATTGACAAACACCGTAATGAAAGAAGCCGACATTATCCTTGCCACAGGCGGTCCGGGTATGGTGAAGGCAGCATATTCAAGCGGCAAGCCTGCACTCGGTGTAGGAGCAGGTAACACTCCTGCCATTATTGATGAAAGTGCCGATATACTCCTTGCAGTAAGCTCAATTATTCATTCCAAAACCTTTGACAACGGCATGATTTGTGCATCGGAGCAGTCGGTAATAGTGCAGGAAAGTATATATGAAGCAGTAAAAAACGAATTTGCCGAGAGGGGCTGCTATTTTCTGAATGACGCCGAAACCGAAAAGGTAAGAAAAACCATCATCATAAACGGTGCCCTCAATGCAAAAATAGTTGGCCAGAAGGCATCAAAAATTGCTGAGCTTTCGGGAGTGAATGTGCCCGAAGGCACCAAAATACTCATTGGCGAAGTTGAATCGGTTGATATTTCAGAAGAATTTGCCCATGAAAAGCTCTCTCCTGTGCTTGCTATGTATAAAGCAAAGGATTTTGAAGATGCACTTACAAAAGCCGAGCAGCTTGTTGCCGACGGCGGCTATGGTCACACTTCTTCTCTCTACATCAACGAAGTAAGCGAAAAAGAGAAAATAAATCAATTTGCCAATCGCATGAAAACTTGCCGTATCCTCGTTAACACTCCATCTTCTCACGGCGGCATCGGCGATCTTTATAACTTCAAGCTCGCTCCCTCTCTCACACTTGGCTGCGGCTCATGGGGCGGCAACTCGGTTAGCGAAAATGTTGGAGTAAAACATCTGGTCAATATAAAAACAGTAGCAGAAAGAAGGGAAAACATGCTTTGGTTCCGCACACCCGAAAAGGTATACATCAAAAAAGGATGTCTGAGCGTAGCTCTTGATGAACTCAAAAATGTGATGAACAAAAAAAGAGCGTTCATCGTTACAGATACATTCCTCTATGAAAACGGCTACACCAAGCCTATTTGTGACAAGCTCGACGAAATGGGCATAGCACACACCACCTTCTTTGATGTTCAGCCAGACCCCACCTTGGAGAATGCCAAAAACGGTGCAGCGCAGATGGCTTCGTTCAAACCCGACACAATCATCGCCCTCGGCGGCGGCTCTGCAATGGATGCAGCCAAAATCATGTGGGTGCTCTATGAACATCCTGAAGCAGATTTCATGGACATGGCAATGCGCTTCATTGACATCCGCAAAAGAATCTATACCTTCCCCAAAATGGGTGAAAAAGCATATTTCATTGCAATCCCCACATCTGCAGGCACAGGCTCTGAGGTTACTCCCTTTGCAGTTATCACCGATGAAAAAACAGGTGTAAAATATCCTCTTGCCGACTATGAACTCATGCCCAACATGGCAATTGTAGACACCGATTTCCACATGTCTGCTCCCAAGGGGCTCACTGCAGCTTCAGGCATCGACGCTGTGACTCATGCAGTAGAAGCTTATGCTGCAATGCTCGCAACAGACTACACCGACGGCCTTGCCCTCAAAGCTTTAAAAACTATTTTTGAATATCTGCCCAGAGCGTATGAAAATGGTCAAACAGATATCTTGGCCCGCGAAAAGATGGCAAATGCAGCCACTATGGCAGGCATGGCATTTGCAAATGCATTCCTCGGAATATGCCACTCTATGGCACACAAGCTCGGTGCTTTCCATCATTTGCCCCACGGTGTTGCCAATGCTCTTATGATAGAAGAGGTTATCCGCTTCAATAGCGCAGAGGCTCCCGCCAAGATGGGCACATTCTCACAATATGACCACCCCCACACTCTTGCGCGCTACGGCGAAATTGCAGATTATCTGCACCTTGGCGGCAATACTGACGAAGAAAAACTCGAAGCACTCATTGGTGCCATCAATGAGCTCAAAGCCAAGGTCGGCATAAAAGATACCATCAAAGATTATGGCATCGACGAAAAAACCTTCCTTGCAAGCCTTGACGAAATGACCGAGCAGGCATTTGATGACCAGTGCACAGGAGCAAACCCCAGATATCCTCTCATGAGTGAGATAAAGCAGATGTATCTTAACGCATACTACGGCAAACATTTCCAAGAAGCTCCAAAGCCCGATGCATCTTTCATAGCTTCAGCCAAAAAAGGCGATGCAGTAAAAAAAGCATATCAGAAATAATAGGAGGATGAAAAAATGAAACTTGACAGAGTTATTGCAGTAAGAAATAACAAAACCATTTATCGTGACGGCGACAGATGTATCAAAGTGTTTGGTGAAGATTATTCCAAAGCAGATGTCCTCAATGAAGCTCTCAATCAGGCAAGAATAGAGGAAACGGGACTCAATATTCCAAAAATTTTAGAAATCACCACCATTGAAGGAAAATGGGCAATTGTGACAGAATATATAAAAGGCAAAACTCTTGCTCAGATTATGGAAGAAGATGCAGATAACGAAGAAAAATATCTTAATCTTTTGGTAGATTTGCAGCTTGAGGTAAACTCCAAAACCTGCCCTCTTTTAGGCAAGCTCAAAGACAAAATGAACAGAAAAATATGCATGACAGAGCTTGACGCAACCACCCGCTACGATCTTCACACACGCCTCGAAGGCATGCCCAAACACAACAAGGTGTGCCATGGTGACTTTAATCCGTCAAACATCATTATCACGCACGACGGCACTCCCTTTATCATAGATTGGGCACATGCAACTCAGGGCAATGCTTCGGCAGATGCCGCAAGAACATATTTGCTTTTCTGGCTTGATGGTGACATTGAAGGAGCCAAAAAATACCTCGACATATTCTGCAAAAAAAGCAACACAGCCAAACAATATGTGCAAAAATGGATGCCGATTGTGGCAGCGTCACAGTCGGTAAAAGGCAACGAAAAAGAACGCGAATTTTTGCTTTCGTGGGTAGATGTTGTTGATTACGAATAAAGAGTAAATAGCAAAGCTCTGCTCTTTGCAGAGCTTTGCATATAAAAAAGGAGACGGAGAATATGAAAATAACAGTATGTATAGGCAGCTCTTGCCATATCAAGGGCTCGCGTCAGGTAGTAGAACAGATTCAATATCTTATAGGCCAAAATAACCTTGGTGACAAAGTGGAGCTCGGAGGCACCTTTTGCATGGGCAAATGTCAGCAGGGAGTGTGTGTGTCGGTAGATGACAAGCTATTTTCTGTTACTCCCGACACCGTAGACGAATTTTTCAAAGCCGAAGTTTTGGCAAAGGTGAAATAACATGCTTATTCAGATATGTGTGGGCAGTTCTTGCCATCTCAAGGGCTCGGGTGAAATCGTGGAGCTTTTTAAAGAATATATAGAAAAACACGGTCTTGAAGATGAAGTTGCTCTTTCGGGAAGCTTTTGCATAGGCAAATGCAACAGGCTCGGAGTGACAGTGCAGATAGATGATGACATACACACAGGAGTAACAAAAGAAAACTTTAAAGAATTCTTCACACAAAATGTACTGTCGCAATTTTCTGATGAAAGGAAATGACAAAAATGCCCAATTGTTTGACACTAAAAAAATCCAATTGCAGAAACTGTCACAAATGCATTCGCCACTGCCCTGTAAAGGCAATAAGATTTTCGGGCAATCAGGCACATATTATAGGCAATGAGTGCATTTTGTGCGGTCAGTGTTTTGTGGTGTGCCCTCAAAATGCCAAGCAAATAGTAGACGAAACCGAAAAAGTAAAGGTGTTTTTGCAAAGCGGTGACCCCGTGATTGTGAGTCTTGCACCGTCATTTGTGGCAAATTATGACGCTGTGGGCATAGGCGCCATGAAAGAAGCACTCCAAAAGCTTGGTTTTTATGATGTGGAAGAAACGGCAATCGGCGCCACTATGGTAAAAAACGAATATGAAAAAATGATTAAAGAAGATGGCCGCGACATCATCATAAGCTCGTGCTGCCACAGCATCAATCTTCTCATTCAGAAATATTTTCCAAAAGAGCTTGAATATCTGGCAGATGTTGTGTCTCCGATGCAGGCTCATTGCAGCGACATAAAAAAGAGATTTCCCAATGCAAAAACGGTGTTCATTGGTCCTTGTGTTGCCAAAAAAGATGAAGCCGAGCACTACGAAGGCATAGTTGATGCAGTCCTCACCTTTGAAGAACTCACCAATTGGCTCAAAGAAGAAAATATAGAAATCAACCATCAGATAGACTCCAACCCTGAGAGCCGTGCACGCTTTTTCCCCACAACGGGAGGAATTCTTAAAACTATGGCAACGGACTCAAACGAGTACACATATATGGCACTCGACGGAGTTGAAAACTGCATCAGTGCACTGCGCGATATAGAAAACGGCAAAGTTCACAAATGCTTCATTGAAATGTCAGCTTGTGTGGGCAGCTGTGTGGGAGGACCTGTGATGGAAAAATACCACCGTTCGCCCGTTATGGACTATGTGACAGTGTCATCCTTTGCAGGAGAGAAAGATTTTGATGTGGTTCAGCCATCATCATTTGAGCTCAGAAAGAATTTTGAATACATAGAGCATCGCCTCTCAAAACCTTCAGAGTCAGAAATAAATGCAGTTCTTCGTCAGATGGGCAAATTCAAACCCTCCGATGAGCTCAACTGCGGCTCTTGCGGCTACAACACCTGCCGCGACAAAGCCATTGCAGTTTGCCAGGGCAAGGCAGAGATATCAATGTGTCTGCCGTTTTTAAAAGACAAAGCCGAGAGCTTTTCGGATTCTATTGTCAAAAACACTCCCAACGGAATCATCGTGCTCAACGAAAATCTTGAAGTGCAGCAGATCAACGAAGCCGCACGAAAAATAATGAACATCCGTTACGACACAGACATTCTCGGTGATCAGGTAATCAGAATTCTTGACCCGTCTGTATTTATGGAAGTAAAAAGAACAGGCCGGGATGTGCGCAATCAAAGAGTGTATCTGGCAGAATATAAGCGATATGTGGAACAAACCATCGTATATGATAATGATTCTCACATGCTCATTGGCATAATGCGCGATGTTACCGACGAAGAAAAAGAACGCGAAAAGAAGGAAAACATCAGCCGTCAGACCATGGAGGTTGCCGACAAGGTGGTCGATAAGCAGATGCGCATAGTGCAGGAAATAGCATCACTGCTTGGTGAAACCGCTGCCGAAACAAAAATAGCACTTGCTAAACTAAAGGAGTCTATAGCTGATGAATGATTTGTGTGCAGATATAGGGTACAAAAGTATAAATCATTACGGAGAGCAGCTTTGCGGAGATCATGTGGATATTGTAGAGCAAAACGAAGCATCCACCGTCATTGTGCTTGCCGACGGCCTGGGAAGCGGAGTGAAGGCGAGCATTCTTTCCACTCTCACATCAAAGATAATATCCACTATGATGGCAGAAGGACTCCCCATTGAGGAATGTGTGCAGACCATTGCCGCCACGTTGCCTGTGTGTTCGGTGCGGGGAGTGGCATATTCCACCTTCACTATCATACATATAAAAGAAAACGAATTTGCCGAAATCATACAATATGACAATCCTCATGTGATTGTTATAAGAAATGGTGAAAACTATGAATATCCCCGTGTGGAAATGAACATTGGCGGCAAAAAGCTTTATAAAACATCAATCCGCTTGCAGGAAAATGACATCTTCGTGGCTATGAGTGACGGATGCCCCCATGCGGGCATAGGCATGGCATACAATTTCGGCTGGAAGAGAGAAGATATTATATCATTTATGGAAACAATGGCAGTAAGCGGTTTTACCGCCAAGACTTTGTCTACAATTTTGGTAGATGAATGTAACAGGCTCTATGGCGAAAAACCCGGCGATGATGCCACTGCCTGCATTGTAAAAATACGAAAAAGAGAGCCCATGAACATGCTCTTTGGCCCTCCTGCAAACCGTGACGACTGCGACAGAATGATGTCACTGTTTTTCTCAAAAGAGGGAAAGCACATAATATGCGGTGGCACCACATCATCCATTGCGGCAAAGTATCTGGGCAAAAAGCTTCAGGCAAGTCTTGATTTTGGCGATTCTGATATTCCTCCCATTGCAAAAATAGACGGAGTGGACCTTGTCACAGAGGGGGTTATCACGGTGAACCGGGTGCTGGAATATGCCAGGGATTATCTTGACAAAAACGAAAAGTATGAGCATTGGAACTTCAAGCGTGACGGAGCCTCGCTCATTTGTCAGCTTTTGTTTGAAGAAGCCACCGACATCAACTTTTATGTGGGCAGAGCGGTGAATCCTGCTCATCAAAATCCCGAACTTCCCATCACATTCAACATCAAAATGAATCTGGTTGAAGAATTGTCAAAATGTCTCAAGCAGATGGGCAAACGCATCAAGGTAAGTTATTTTTAGTGGCGCAAAGGAGAAAACATTATGAGAAAATTTGACACAAAGGTGCAACACCTCAAATACAAAGTGCTCAGAGAAGTGGCGCGTCAGGCATGGAATAACACCTTGCTTGAAAATGTGCTCGATATTCCCGAAATGATAGTAAGCGGCAAAACCTCTACCATGCGCTGCTGCGTATATAAAGAAAGGGCAATCCTGGCAGAGCGCGTCAAGCTTGCAATGGGCATAGGCAAAGATGCCCACGGCGTGATTGAGGTTATCGACATCGCCTGTGATGAGTGCCCTGCTGCGGGATATGAAGTGACCGATTCGTGCAGAGGATGCCTGGCTCACCGCTGCGAAGATGTGTGCAAAAAGGGTGCAATATCATTTGACCACAACCATGTTGCCCACATAGATAAATCCAAATGTGTGGAGTGCGGAATGTGTGCCAAGGTGTGCCCATATTCGGCAATAGTCAACCGCAAACGCCCATGTCAGGTGGCATGCAAAATTAAAGCCATCTCTATAAATGAAGACAATGCAGCATCAATCGACCGTGACAAGTGCACAAGCTGCGGAGCGTGTGTGTATCAGTGTCCGTTTGGAGCAATCACCGATAAATCATACATACTAAATGTCATCGACATCATCAAAAAAAGCGAAAACAATCAAAAAAACAAGGTATATGCAATGGTTGCTCCGTCTATATCCAGCCAGTTTACCTATGCAAAGCTCGGTCAGGTGATAACAGGGCTTAAAAAGCTTGGCTTCTTCACTGTGATAGAGGCAGCTCTCGGAGCTGATATGGTGGCTCAGGCAGAGTCAAAGGAGCTCAGCGAAAAAGGTTTTCTCACAAGCTCGTGCTGTCCTGCTTTTGTGGCATATATCAAATCAGAATTTCCTGACCTTTTGCCTTTTGTGTCGCACAATCTTTCACCCATGGCAACTTTGGCAAAATATATCAAAGAAACTCACAAAGATGCTAAAGTTGTGTTCATAGGACCATGCACAGCCAAAAAGGCCGAAGCTCAGCTTGATGAAGTAAAGCCATATGTTGATGCAGTGCTCACCTTTGAAGAGCTGCAGGCTCTTTTTGACAGCCGCGATATCGACATCACAACACTTGAAGAAGATGTGCTCGACAATGCCTCGTATTTCGGCAGAATTTTCGCCCGTTCGGGTGGTCTTAGCGACGCAGTGGCTCAGGGATTAAAGGAGCAGGGCATAAGCTTTGACCTCAAGGCAATTGCCTGCGACGGCATTGAGCAGTGCAGGCTTGCCCTTTTAAAAAAGAGAAAAAATGTGCTGGATGCAAACTTCATCGAAGGTATGGCTTGCATAGGCGGGTGTATAGGCGGTGCAGGCTGTCTTACACATGGCGAAAAAAACAAATCCGAAGTTGATAAATATGGCAAAGAAGCTTTTGAAAAAACAATAGGTGATGCAGTGTCATTGCTGAAATAATAT
>JAFVSB010000175.1 GCA_017503945.1 Clostridia bacterium | reverse complement strand
TTTGAAAGTGAATAAATTTTTTGAAAAAATCTATAATGCTTTGCCGGCTGCATATGAACGATTCCATATATTGCAGACGGCAAAAGCAGCGGCACAAATGATTTTTGTGCGTCGCTGCGTGCATGGATTTTTTCAAAAAATCGCTTTCAAAACTCAGCGGCTAAGAGGGGTTACAAAGGGGAGAGATTCTCCCCTTTGATAAACCGATAAACAATAATTTATAATGGTTTGGAAAGGCTATCGTCTAAATTATTATTCAAACCACATTGCAAGCTTTTTTTTGCCGCTTTGCCATAGTTCATACGCCCTGAACTTCAGCTCTACTTCGGGGCTTTTTTGTTTGGTTATAAATTCCGAGTTGGTGTTTCTCATACCCTGAGCTACCGTCTCGATAGCTTCGCCTGAGGCGGTCACGCATGTTTCGTCTACAAAGCAAAGGGGAGGGAACAGCACGCACCACCAGTTTTTGCCTTGTGCTCTGCCTATCTCCACCTTGAGGGCTTCATATGAGCCTGCAGGCAGCACAAGCTCACCATATTCCTTGGTTGGAAAATCGCTCATGCCGAGGCTCACTTTCACGGGGTAATCATAGCCGCTTGAGCTGATTTCGTCTTCGGCTATTCGCCTGATGGTGTCCAGATTATGCTCTATGTCTTCACGCGCGGCGCATATGGTAGTTTGAGCTTCAAAAACACCTTCGGTTTCTTTTATTATACGGTCTCTCACCCTTAGCTTAAGGGCCTGATCAGACTCAGAATCACTGTTGGCAATCACATGGAGCCTGATGACGCTTTTTGCAAGTGCGGCTTCGGTTGTTTCAAACTGTGAATGAATAATCAGAGTGCAAAAAAAGCCAATACATAGGGCACATATGATTTTCTTCATAAGACATCTCTCCTTTTGAAATATGTCTGAATTTTCATTGTGCTATAAGTATTGACTTGATATTAAAAATTATACAAGTTTTGAAATTTTGTAAAAAAACTCTTGACAAATTACTCCTACAAGTGTAAGATATAACTATAAACTACAGCTGTAAGAGAAAGGAGATATACATATGATTCCTAATATAAGCGAAGCTGAGCTTGAAGTGATGCAGGTGTTATGGAAGGAAAAAAGACCCATGAAAATTCAGGAGGTGCTCGATTCTTTGCCCGATACGCACTGGAAATACAACACCGTGGGCACGCTTCTTTTGCGAATGGAAGCAAAGGGCGCGGTCACCTCTGCAAAGGAAGGGCGCACCATTGTATATTCGCCTCAGCTCGGTGAAGATGAATACAAACAAAGCCGAACCCGAAGCTTTGTGCAAAAGCTCTACAACGGCTCTGTAAAAGACCTTGCCGTGTCGCTTTTTAAATCGGAGGACATGAGCAAGGAAGACATTGAAGAAATCAAGCGAATGTTCAATCTGTGAGGTGATATATATGCTACAGCTAATTTTTAGAACAGTTGTTACAATGTCGCTTGTGGCAAGCATTTTCACTTCTTTGCTTTTGCTTATAAAGCCTGTGACTCAAAGGACTTTTGGGCACAGATGGCAGTATTTTGCATGGTATGCAGTGCTCTTTGTGTCGCTTGTGCCACTAAGCATAAAGCTGCCCACTCATCAAAGCACAATGGGGCACATATCGCCGGCACCATCTGAGCTTGCACCCCTTGAGGCGCAATATACCCGGATGCAACCGCATCTTACACAAAACGCCGGGGGCGAGGCCTGGTTTTGGAATGCACTTTGTATCATATGGCTGATAGGTACTCTGGCGTGTATAGTGTATTATATAGCGCAGTATATTTTATTTGTGATTACAGTGCGCAAAAATTCGCATTTGGTAAACAAACACAAAGGAATCGCTGTGAAAAGCACATCATTGCTCACAGCTCCCCTTAGTGTGGGACTTTTTAGAAAAACTATTCTCGTTCCATGTGATGTCACGGACAGCGAAGTTGAAAATTGCATTTTAAAACACGAATATATGCATATAAAACATCATGATATTTTGTTTAAGTGGATTTGTATGTTTGCAAATTGCGTGCATTGGTTCAATCCGCTTATGTATGTGATTCGCCGAGAGGTAGACAGTGTGTGCGAGCTTGTGTGCGACTCAAGCGTAGCAAAACATATGTCGGACTATGAACGCAGGCAATATATGAACACTATTTTAGCTATGGTGTCGCGAAGTGCTGCAATAGCGCCTCTTTCCACCCAAATGGCAACACCTGCCAAAAGCATGAAGCAAAGGTTTGCCGCCATAGCTTGTGTTGGAAAGCGCCCATGGTGGAAAAGGGGAGTTTTTGGCATATTGGGCTCAGCAGTGCTTGCACTTTGCATAACCCTTAGCGCAGTTATGCTTGGCGGTGCATGTGATGATGCAGCTGTGATTAGCCTTGATTTGTCAAAGCCTGCCAAAGAAGAACCGCCTCAAATGGCGCATCATTTTGAAAGAAAAAAGCCACAGTCTGAGATTTCAGTTAGCTCAGCTGCTGCCAAAATTGCCGAAGCTGAGGCGATTGCACCCGAAGCCGAAACACAAACACCTGTGCAAGATAATGAGACTATAGCGCAAACACCTGCACACGAAGCAAGCAGCTTTTACTATGAAGAAGATGAGAGTGATTTCAGCGTGTATCATCCATACAGCGGCAAGGTGAAATTTGACGGCCTCACCATGGAGGCGCTCACTGCCGAAATCGAGCAGTCGGGCGCAGGCAAGACTGTGGGTGACGGAGCAAATCTTAAAAATGAATATATTTCAGGCACTCTCACCTACAAAAACGGCAGCAAAGATAACATCAAAAATGTGAGAAGTGATGAAAAGGGTCAGATTACATTTTATATGACATCTGATTATGAGCGCCATGTGGAAATAAACTTTTTGGAAGATGGCAAGGTGATTGCAGGCTACGGCATGGTGCCCGACAGTGAGACCATCTATGCCTTTGGCGGATTTGACCCCGACAAAAGCTATGACATAACTGTGTCGAGCGCCACGGGCGACACATGGATGGTTGAAAGCGACTATATTATTTATTGACATGGAGGTAACATTATGAAAAAAATACTTTGTATGATATTGACTATTGCTTTGGCTTGCAGTGCGGTTGCTTTTGCATCGGAGCCCACCCAAAAGCAGCTTGACGACCTCAAACGCTATGGCATAATAGAGGGCGACCCCGATGGTGCTCTCAGGCTGGAAGATGGCATCAAACGCTGCGAAGCGGTGAAGATTATCTGCACCATGCTTTGCCATAAGCCTCAGGAGCATGCGGTTTCGTCATTCCCCGATATAGCACCGGGTCACTGGGCTGCGCCCTGGATAGATGCGGCGCACTCTATTGGCTTGGTGGAAGGTGATGACAAAGGCTTATTCCGCCCCAATGACCCTGTGACAAACGAAGAGTTTATTAAGATGTTGGTAGTTAGCCTTGGATATGAGCCGATGGCGGATGCAAAGGGAGGCTACCCTGCAGGTTATGTGGCAGAGGCAGCAAGGTGCGGCATCACCGATGGCTTTCAGCTTGCAGTAAATTCTCCTGCCAAAAGAGGTGACATTGCGGTGATGACAGCGCGCGCCCTTGATGTGCCCATTATGGTGCAAACGGGCTTCGGCTCTCAGGTTGAGTATCGTGTGCTTGACGGCAAAAACGGCTATGATTATAAAACACTGCGCCATGAGCTTGACCCCGAGTCAAAAAAGGAGCAACCTTTGAGTGAGGAGCAAACCGCAGATTCCTCGGGCGTGCCGCTATTTAACGGTGACAAATATCAGGGAAGACTGGTTGAAATCAAAAACTTCACAAGCATGGGCAAGGGCGTGTATGAGTTTAATGACAAAAAGCTTGGAGATGACATCACCTTTAAAGTGAATAAAGACACTTTTGTATACATAAGCGAGAACACCGTTCCGCTTGCAATTGTCAAAGATGGATATTTTGCTCAAATCTGGTATGAAAACTCCGGTGAAGCAGTCATAGATGTTTTGAAAATAGAAATAATGGAATTTGCGCCGTGGGGTGCACGATAATAAAAAAGGTCACATCGAATTGATGTGACCTTTTTGGTTGTGTTGATATTAACCAATGATTTCTTTTATGCAAGCTGCAATAGCATCGTCTTGACAGTTTGCAAAGAAGTATTCCTGGAACTTTTCGCCTGCAAGAGCACCTTTTACAAGGTCCTGATCGAGGTTTTTGAGAATGTAGGTAAGCTCATTGTGAGTAACCTTTTTCACTTCGTTTAAGATGCGGGCATTTCTCTGCTCTGGCACTGCTCTCTCCTTGGGATAGCCGCCGCCCCATTCTTCAACAAAGAGCTTTTCAAACACATAACCAAGGTTTAATTCAGCACCCCAGCCCCAGCCTTTTGCAAAAGGCATAGCAATACAGTTGCCGTTATTAACCTGAGTGAACTGATAAGCGTCGGTAGGATCTACAACATGACCGCAAAGCACACCGGGGAAGGAGTTGCATGCAAGCATAGCGCCTTCGCCTGTGCCGCAGCCTGTGATAACAAGGTCACAAGCCTTTGAGTTGAGAAGGACAGCTGCAAGAATACCAATCTGCACATATGTAAGCTGAGCTTCGTCTTCGGCGCTATACATACCATAGTTGAATACTTCGTGACCGAGGGGCTCTACCACTTTTTTGAGAGTGTCAACGATGATGGCATTTTTAGCTGCCTGGCTGTTTTCATTGATTAAAGCAATTTTCATTATAATTTACCTCACTTTATTTCATAATTAAATATATTATACTACACTAAACCCAAAAATTCAAGGGTTTAAATAAACTTCTGTCACTTTTATAATTCCATTGGCAACAGTGAATTTTATCTCATATCCGCCAAAGCTAAAGCCGTATTGCCTGTCATCTGACCTATGATATGACGGGCGTGGATCATTTTCGAGCATGGCAATGACATCATCGCGCTTTTCGGGTGCGATTTTTTCGAGCAAATGGGGTGCTATGTCTGCTTTGAGGCTATAGGTGAGCACCCTATCTGCAAAACCGCACACCGCATCGGGGTGCGAATCGGCATAGGCAAGATAGGGCTTGATGTCAAAGATGGGAGTACCGTTTTTGAGGTCAGCTCCGCTTACTATGAGCACAGTGCCCCTGTCGGCAGTTTTGACCACATCTTCAAGCTTTACGCACGAAAGCCCCAACGAATTTGGGCGAAACGGTGACCTTGTGGCAAACACACCCATGCGCTTGTTGCCGCCAAGGCGCGGAGGGCGCACAGTGGGCGAAAACGAGGTGGTCAGCGAATCTGAAAACTGCCATATCAGCCAAAGATGTGAATAACCTTCAATGCCTCGAAGTGCATCGGGGTTGCGAAACTCAGAGTCAAATACAATCTCCGAGAGCACCCCTTTGCCGATGCCGCTTTGACGCGGTATGCCAAACTTGGATGTGTAGTCATTGTGTATGTGCGCTATTGCGCTTATTTCAAATTTGTCGTTCATATGGTAGTCCTTCAATCGCGAAATTTCGCTAAATTAATTGCTTGATATATTAATTGGAGCAGCACATGAGCACAGTTTGAAATTTGTATTTTTTGATATGCTCTTTGTGCATCAAATACCTTTGCTGAGCACAAAGAGCAAGCCGAGCCTCGGCTGAGTGCCGAATGCGAGGCGGTGTCAAATAAAAAATGCAAAATTCAGACATCATGTGCTCATCAGCTGCAAAAATTAAATATATCAAGCATTTATAAGCTTCAAAAGTCCTTCTTCGTCGGTCACGGGTATGCCGAGTGCATTTGCCTTGTCGAGCTTGCTGCCTGCTTCTTCACCTGCCACAACGAGCGAGGTTTTTTTGGACACACTGCCTGTGACCTTGCCGCCGTTTTTCTCAATGAGCTCGGCAGCCTCTTTGCGCCCCATGGTGGGCAGAGTGCCTGTGAGCACTATAGTCATGCCGTCGAGTGCGTTACCCTCGGCTTCATCTTCAATATAGAGCGTGTTGACGCCTGCTTCTTTAAAGCGGTCAATTATATCGCGCACATGGCTCTGGGCAAAGTAGCTTATGACGCTCTGCGCCATAACCTCGCCGATATCGTCAATTGAGGTGAGGGTATCAGAGCTTGCAGTGAAAAAGGCTTCGATATTTTTGAGCTTTTTGCACAGTAGCTTTGCCGCACCAAGACCAATGTGGCGTATGCCAAGAGCATATATGAGCCTTGAAAGGTCATTTGATTTGGATTTTTCTATTGCCGATAGCAGATTATCGGCACTTTTTTCGCCCATTTTGTCCATTGAGGCAATGGTTTCTCTATCAAGATAATAGATATCGGCACTGTTTTTAATGTGACCTTTTTCGAGCAGCTGAGCCACGATAGATGGCCCCATGCCCTCAATGTCCATGGCATCGCGCGACACAAAGTGGGTGATGCTTCGCTCAAGCTGGGCGGGGCAGTCGGCTCCCGTGCAGCGAAATGCCGCTTCGCCTTCGTCGCGCTGCACAGGTGCACCGCATGCAGGGCATGAAGTGGGCATCACAAATTCAACCTCGCTTCCGTCGCGCTCCTCGCTTGACACCGAAAGCACTTCGGGTATAATGTCGCCTGCCTTGTACACTGTCACAGTGTCACCAATGCGGATATCTCGCTCTTTGATATAGTCCATATTGTGAAGTGTGGCGCGGCTCACAAAGGTGCCCGCCAGAGTGACTGTGTCAAATTCGGCATTTGGGGTAAGCACTCCCGTGCGCCCCACCTGCACAGTGATGGAGCGTATTTTGGTCTTTTTCTTTTCGGCAGGATATTTAAAGGCAATGGCCCATCGGGGTGTTTTTGCGGTGGAACCGAGAGCTTCTCTTTGCGCAAGAGAGTCAACCTTGATGACAGCGCCGTCAATGTCAAATGAAAGCGAGGTGCGCAAGCTTCCTATTGCTTCCACCTCGGCAATTGCATCATCTATATTGTCAAATGTGCGCTCTCCCGGTATTACCTTGAATCCTGCATCGCGCAAAAACTTTAGCCCCTCACTGTGGCTCGATATTTCCTTGCCTTCAATTCTCTGAATGTTAAACACATAAATGTCGAGCCCACGCTTGGCTGCAACCGATGAATCTAGCTGACGCAGTGAGCCTGCCGCTGCATTTCGGGGATTGGCAAAGGTTGGCTCGCCGTTTTGTTCTCTTTCGGCGTTCAGACGCGCGAAGCTTGCTTTGGGCATAAACACCTCGCCGCGCACCTCAAGATAGGGGAGAGTGGTGTTTAATCGCAGCGGTATAGACATGACGGTTTTTAGGTTTTCGGTCACATCTTCGCCCACTTCGCCGTCACCTCTTGTGGACCCTCTTGTAAAAAGTCCGTCGCGGTATTCAAGCGACACAGACAACCCATCGATTTTGTGCTCCACGCAGTATCGGGGAGGAGAGGTGAGAGTTGAGCGCACTCTCTTGTCAAAGTCGGCAAGCTCATCGAAGCTAAAGGCATCCTGCAGACTTTGCATCTTCACCTCGTGCACCACCTGCTCAAAGCCTTTAAGGATAGTGCCGCCTATTTTTTGCGATGGCGAATCAGCGCTCACCCAATCGGGGTGAGCGCTTTCAATTTCAAGCAGAGTGCGCATGAGCTTGTCATATTCTTCATCGGTGATTTCGGGATTGTCGAGCACATAATATTTGTGGCTGTGATAGCTTATTTGTTTTTTTAGTGCTTCATATTCGGATTTCATCATATATACCTTCTTATTCTATCTTTGTGAGATAAAACGCAGAGTCAATGTATTCTATAGTGTAGGTCCAGTTGAATTTCTTTGTTTCGGATGTGCCGTCGGCATTGTAGATAGTTTCGCCCTCGCTCACATCGGCTTTCCACTTGGTGTCAGATATTTTGTGCACTTCATTTAGCTCTACATAGTCAAGGCTCTGGGTAATGCCGGAGTCAATGCAGCTTTGCACCTGCTTTTTCTGGTCATTGTAGAGCTGACCGCTGATATGTTTTGCCACCACCGAAAAATCCTTGCTGTTGATGGCTCTCACATAATCCTCGCAGTATTCAGTTATAAGTATTTCTGCCAGGTCAAAGCTAAGCTTATCTGATTGGTTTTCTTTCTCTTTTTGTCTTTCTTCTTCTTTTTTGAGATATTGTTCTATCTGAGAGCGATATTCTGATATGAGCGCCGCATCGGAATCTTCGAGGTAGCTATCGTCTATCAGGTCGATGGCTTCAAGAGCCGACTCATATTCGCCGTCTCTCATAAAATTTTGCACATCTTCAAAGGTTATATACGCCATTTCAAATGAATTTATTTCATCTTCGAGATTTTCCACATCGGTGCGTATGGAATAGTCCATATATTCAATGGGTATTTTGTCAAAAAGAGCGCGTGCTTCTTTATATTTTTTGCTCTGAATTTTTTTCTGGGCGCGGTTGTAGTTATAAACAATCTGGCAAAGCACAGTGGCTTCATCGTTGTCGGGGTCTATTTCCATCACTGCTTTAAACACAGTCTCGGCTTCTTCATAGTCGCCTATTTTGAGTTGGTTCATGCCTGTTTTCATAAGAGTTTCGGCGTCTTCGTTTTCAAGCACCACATTTTCCTCGGGGGCAGACACCTCTTTGTTGCCGCTTTTTATCACACCGCTGATGGTGAGAATCACAAATATAAGCACTATTGCAGCTATAGGGCATATGATGGCAAGGGTTATTTTGAGCTTTTTGTCAGAGCTTTGCAAATGCTGAGGCTCGCCCATGTCATACTGCTTGTCGGAGTTTGAAAACTCTCTGGGCACCGACATTGTGTCAAAGCGGCTCTCACTTGAGCCTTTTTGATCATCATTTGAAAAAATTGCATTTGCAGCATCGTCAATTTCGAGCTGAATTCCACATTGAGGACACCATCTGGCGCCGTTAGATTCATTTTTGCAATTGGGACAAATCATTTTATATGGCCCCTTTCTATTTTGACATTACTGCCGAAAGATTTATTTCGGCTTTTAAAATATTGTTGCCTTTGGTGTTTATGATAATGGTTTTGCCCAGAGCATCGGTTGCTATGGCATAGCCCTCATCATAAAATGCCGATGCCGAGGTAAATTTTGGCTCAATTACAAAGCTGCCTTCGGGGTCTATGTAGCCCCAGAGTCCCTCTGATTTCACAGGTGCAAGACCATGGGCAAAGCCGAGCGCTGCTTCAAACTGTGGCTCTATAACAAAACTTCCCGAAGCATCTACAAAACCATATTTGCCGTCGCCTCTGGCGGCATATGTGAGAGCTTCTTGCCCAAATGAGCCAAGGTCGGTGAATCGGGGAGTGATGGTGTAGGCACCATCTTTGCCTATATAGCCATATCGCGAGCCAATATTCACAAGCGCCGTGTCGGCAGAGCCAAAGCTGAAATACGAATCAAACTGCGGCTCGATTACAATCTCTCCCTTTGTGTTTATGATGCCGTAGTCACCATGAAGCTTCACCGTTGCAAGGCCGCCGTCGAAGCTATAGGCTTCTTCAAAGTGGGGCTCGATAACTGCACTGCCCTCTTTGTCTATATAGCCCCATTTGTCGTCGGTTTTTATGGCGGCAAGGCCGTCAGCGGTAAATTCCAGAGCCATGTCATATTGGGGAGCTATGGTGTATTCGCCGTCGTCACTTATGTAGCCGTAGGCACCGTTTATAGATACTGCCGCCACACCTGTGCTTGAAAATGGTGCGGCAGTTGAAAATTTTGGCGTGATGGCATAGCTTGCATCGGCATGTATGTATCCCCACTTGCCGTTTTCTTCAATGGCAATCAGTCCGTTATCCGACACAGAACCAACCGAATCGTAGCGTGGCTCGGTGAGAAGACCTCCATCTTTATTGATGATGGCATATTTACCGCCAATGCAGACAAAGGCAATATCGTCGCAAAACTCTGTCACTGTGCGAAACTGAGGCTCTATTGCAAATCCTGATGGCTCTGTGGCAGCAATATAGCCCCACTCTCCATTAGCGTACACCGCCAGCATGTCCGACGAAAAAAGCTCATTGTGTCGGGCGGGAGCGTCATCACCTGATGATGAAAACCATCTTACCACAAGCACAATTGCAGCAACAATCAGCGCAAGCGCTAAAACAAGCCCTGCAAGCTTTTTGTAGTCTATTTTGTATTTCCTGACTCTTGCCCGAGTCTGTGGTGTAGTTTCTGTCATGGATTTTTCAACTGAAGCATCGTTTTGCTCTATGTGATTTTTCATGTAGTCGGAGTTGTCTTCGCCGCAAAAAGAGCAGACGGGAGAGTCAAGCTCTCTCTTGCACACTCTGCATATCATATCTGTGACCTCCATATATATTTATTCAATTTTATTCTATCATTTCTGGCAGAAAAAATCAACAAAAAACACCCATTTTGTATGATTTTTCACGGCATCTACCCCTTGGAGTCATGTATGCCAAGGCTTTGAAGGGGTTTTATTTTTCGGCAAAACCCTGGAAAAAGTTATTTTCATTTAAGTTAAAATGTAATTAGCCTACGGCAGGGGTATGGCACAATAAGACAGCAGAAAGGAAAAGGTATGAAAGAAAACAAAACCAAAAAGCTATTGCCCATAACGGGCGAAGATGTGAAAAAGGCAGCTCAGCTTCTTCAGAAGTACAAACAGTGCAAAACCAATCTGGAGAGAAGAATCATTGAAAACGAGCAATGGTGGAAGCTTCAGCATTGGTCACTCCTTGGCAAGACCAATCCCACCGATCCTGAGCCTGCCTCGGCGTGGCTTTTCAACTGCATTGCCAACAAGCATGCCGATGCTATGGACAATTTCCCTGAGCCTTGTGTGCTTCCGAGAGAAGAAAGCGACTCATCTACCGCCTCAATGCTCTCAGGGGTGCTTCCCGTGATTCTGGAACACAACGATTTTGAAAAAACATATTCCGATGTATGGTGGTACAAGCTCAAAACAGGCACAGGGTGCTACGGTGTCTTCTGGAACAACTCTCTTTGGGGAGGAATGGGCGATGTGGATATAAAGCAGATTGATATTCTCAACATGTTTTGGGAAAGCGGCATCAAAGACATTCAGGACAGCCGCAATGTGTTCACAGTAGAGCTTGAAGCTGACGAAGTGCTTTGCAGCAAATACCCCGAGCTTAGCGGCAAGCTTTCGGGCGCAAGTGTTGATGTGGCGCGCTATATATATGACGACACGGTAGACACCGAGGGCAAAAGCGCCGTGGTTGACTGGTACTACAAAAAGAACATAGACGGCCGTCAGGTGGTGCACTATTGTAAGTTTGTGAACGACACTGTGCTCTACGCTTCCGAAAATGATCCGCTTCTTTTGGAGAGGGGATTTTATGACCACGGTCAGTATCCGTTTGTGTTTGATGTCCTGTTTTCCGACGAGGGTACTCCTTGTGGCTTTGGCTACATCGATATTATGAAAAATGTGCAGATGTATATTGATAAGCTCAATCAGATTATCTTAAAAAATGCACTTCAATCGGGCAGACGGAGATTTTTTATCTCCGACAATGCAGGCATCAACGAAGAAGAATTTGCCGATTGGTCCAAAGAATTTGTGCACACAGCGGGCAGCCTTGACGAGCGCAACATCCGCGAAATTCAGGTGTCACAGCTCGATGGTAGTGTGATTGCACTGCTTAATCAAAAAATAGACGAGCTCAAAGAAACCTCAGGCAATCGCGATGTTTCACAAGGCGGCACAGCCGCAGGAGTAACCGCCGCAAGCGCCATTGCAGCACTTCAGGAGGCGGGCAGCAAGCTCTCAAGAGATATGATAAAAAGCTCCTACAGAGCTTTTCGCAGGGTAAATTATCTCATCATTGAGCTCATGCGCCAGTTTTATGACGAGCCGCGATGCTTTCGCATAAGCGGCGGAGCAAATGAGGTGCAGTTTTCGCATCTTAGCAACGACATTCTCTATGAAAAGCGTGCTCTTGCAGATGGCGAGGGATTTGCCACGAGAAAGCCCATCTTTGATATTGTGGTGTCGAGCCAAAAAGACAACCCCTTTTCAACCTCTGCTCAAAACGAGCTTGCAAAGGAGCTGTATAACCTTGGCATGTTCAACCCTCAGATGGCAGATCAGGCGCTTTTGTGTCTTGAAATGATGAATTTTGAAGGCAGGGAAAAAATCATGGAAAAGATAAAGGCAAATGCTTCGCACCTTTCAGGCGGGATGTCGCCCGTTAAAGATGAAAGCATAAGTGACGATGGCGAGAGCTATATGACCAGAGCCTACAGGCGCAATCTTCCGGGCAGAGCAACACTTGCCGAGGCTGCAAGGAGATTGGGCAAATGACACAGGTTTGCTATGAACACTCACACGGCAAAGCACATCTCACAGTGATGGGGCATTGCGATGCAGGCAGAATCAACGGCATGGACCTTTGCTGCTGCGCAGTGTCTATGCTCACCTACACCGCCATGGAAGCTCTGGAGAGCATGAATCTTTCGGGGTTGCGCTCGTCATATGGCGGAGGGTGGTGTCACATCAGCTTTGACACAAATAGCGAAGACTTTGGCAAGGCATCGATAGCCATAGACACACTCATGAAAGGATATGCACTCCTTGAAAAGTCATATCCTGACAATGTCACAATAAAAAGGAGGAAACAAAATGAATGAAATCACAAACGGC
>JAFVSB010000174.1 GCA_017503945.1 Clostridia bacterium | reverse complement strand
TTACAAAGTCACCTTTTTTAATGCCTATGCGTTTAAAAAAATTGGCAGCCTTGTTAACCTCACTATCAAGCTGAGAAAAGGTGAAAATTCTTTCTTCGCCTTCATCATTACACCAAACAAGTGCTCTCTTGTCAGGAGCAATGCGTGTATACTCTCCTATTACATCATAAGCGAAATTGAAGTTTTCAGGAACCTTCACCTTGAAATTTTCATAATAATCTTCGTAACTGTTAAATTCTGTTTTAGTCAAAAATTTGCTAAGTAAATTCATTTGTATATGACCTTCCTGTATTATAATCAGTCAGTGACAATGGCTAAAAACAGAGCTTCTTTTCCATCAAGCGCTCTCAAACCATGCCAATGCTTTGAATCAAAAATTAGTGAATCGCCTTCATCGAGGACAATTTCTTTGCCGTTGATTATAATACAGACTCGGCCCTTGAGACAATAATTGAATTCCTGACCAGGATGACTTTCGAGTTGTATGCTATTTGGATCTTCACCATCAAATGGTGGAACAGTAACCAAAAAAGGTTCTAATGACTTGTTGGCAAAATTAAATGCCAGATTTTTATATTCGTATTGCTCTCTTCTTTTGACACCAAGTCCCTGGCCTGCCTTGACATGCTGATACACACTGAGCTTAGGGGCATCGCCTGATAAAATTGAAGTGAAAGCTACACCAAACTTATTGGCAAGCTCATATACTATACTGATTGACATATCAGATTCGCCATTTTCATACGAAATATACTTTTCTACAGAAATTCCCAAATAATCGGCAACTTCTTCCACGGATAGCTCAGAAATTTCTCTGAGGTCACGAATTCTCTCGCCAATAAGCTTAACCTGTTCGTTCATAATAAGATCACTCCTTTCATAATGCATAATATTACAAGTATATTTTATAATGTTTACAGAATAATGTAAATAAGTTTTTTATAAATTCATGGAAAAATTACAAAAAACACTATGTATCAAATTATAAAACAGTGCAATAATATATTTGGAAAGTGAGATGTTTAATATGAAAAGCAAAAAAATTCTTGCGGCATGTGCATTATCAGCGGTATTGCTTGTAAATTTTGCGGCATGCTCGTCTGATCAGAGTGGAGATAATCCATCGGCCAATGACACCATGAACAATACTGTTGACGGAAATACACAATCCCTTAAAGATGACATTAAGCAGGAAACCGACAACATGAAGGATGATATTGACAATACCATTGACGATGTTACCGGCAACAGCTCCGGCGCAGCAGGCAACAAATAAAAAGCATTTACAAAAATAGTTTTTTATAGTATAATTATTCAGGTAATGATGTGTAGTAATTACCTGAATTACATAATTAGATTATGGTAAACCAAAAGGCGGTTGCTTAATATTATGAAACAAACGACAAAATTCGTGTGCCAGGAGTGTGGATATTCCACACCAAAATGGCTCGGTAAATGCCCTACATGTGGAAATTGGAATACTTTTCACGAAGAAATAGAAGTAGCACCATCAAGATATGCATCACCTTCGCAACCATCGATGACAAGGCTTTCAAAACCCAAAAAGCTTTCTGAGATAAACACTAACGAAACCAAAAGAACCTCATCGGGCATTTTAGAGCTCGACAGAGTTCTTGGGGGAGGCATTGTAAAAGGCTCCCTGGTGTTGGTGGGTGGAGACCCAGGTATTGGAAAGTCAACTTTACTTCTTCAAATATGCGAAAAAATCAACTCAGATAAAACCGTGCTCTATGTGTCAGGTGAAGAATCAGCTCAGCAGCTTAAACTTCGCGCATCGAGGCTGAAAACTTCAAACGAAGCACTTTTAATACTTGCCGAAACTGAGCTTGACACTATTTTGAACGCTGCCATGGAAACAAATCCTGAAATTATGGTCATTGACTCTATCCAGACTGTGTTTAAAAATGATATTCCATCTGCACCAGGCACAGTGACACAAGTGCGCGAAGCAACTCATCATCTTATGAGATTTGCCAAAGAGAATGATGTGGCAATTTTCATTGTTGGTCATATGACAAAAGATGGCAATATTGCCGGACCGCGTATGCTTGAACACATGGTGGATTGCGTTCTGTATTTTGAAGGTGAAAGAACGCAAAGCTATCGCATTTTGCGAACTGTGAAAAACCGATTTGGCTCAACTAATGAAATCGGTGTTTTTGAAATGAAAGAAGAAGGTCTTGTTGAAGTGAAGAACCCATCGCAGATGCTCCTTGATGGCCGTCCGCAAAATGTAAGCGGTTCTACTGTTGTGTGCACCCTTGAAGGAAGCAGGCCAATCCTTGCAGAAGTGCAGGCGCTGTGCTCCCCTACCGGATTTGGTAATCCAAGACGAATGGCTACCGGCATCGATTATGGTAGGTCGGTACTGCTCACAGCAATTTTAGAAAAACAACTTGGCTACCCAATGCAAAACAATGATGTGTACATAAATGTAGTTGGCGGAATTAAACTTATGGAAACGGCAACAGATTTGGCAATAATTGTGGCAATTGCATCTAATATCAAAAATTTTATTATAGATTCAAAAACCATTATATTGGGCGAGGTCGGGCTTACAAGCGAAGTGAGAACTATTGGATTTTGCGAACAGCGAATCAACGAAGCAGCAAAAATGGGATTTGATTTTTGTATTTTACCTGAAGCAAATGCACAAAGTATGCCAAAGAGAACAGATATCAAGCTTTTGCCTGTGAAAAATGTTGCCGATGCTATAAGGTACCTTAAAAAAATTGAACAATACAGAATGGAAAAATCAGCTTCGCAGTGAAGCTGATTTTTCTATTCAAACAATATATACTCACTTGGGTCTACATGCAATCCGTCTTTTTTCATTTCAAAATGGAGATGTGGTTCATCACAAATCTCTGATACACAGCTATCTGCAAGCGTTCCAAGCTTTTGTCCCATTGAAACTTTTGTGCCTGTAGTAATCAATTCGTTAGCCTCTACCGACGCGTATCTGCATGAAAATTGGTTACTTTCAACTGTTATATAATTACCAAAATTCATATCATAGCCTATGTCGGCAACCAAGCCATCAGCTGCAGAAAATACATCGGTGCCCAAAGGACATAATATATCAACACCAACATGAATGCGCCAATCGTCCATAGTTTTACTGTAAAGGGGCAAGTTGTCGCTGAATTGCTTTAAGATTTTTCCGCAAACAGGTGGTGCAAACGATGTATCGTCAGCTTCTTCAAAAATGAATGGCTTGGATTCAACATGCTGTATCAAATTTTCATTTGGTTGCATATTACTCACTATTTTGTCGATGTCATCATCATTTATGCCGGAATTTATAACTGGTTTGCTATTATCTACATCGGCATGTTGGGTTTGTGTTTGGTTTGAATTTTCCGTAAGGCTGACAACAATCAGTGACATAATTAAAATACACACTGTAAAGCCAATCCGATACATTCCTTGTTTATTGCCGATATTTTTAAATATTTTCATACAAACACCTCGGTTGTATGATTAACAAATATGGCTTATTTATACATCTTTTTTAAATTTGTTCCCGGATAATAGTGGGATAGGATCGTCTTGTAATCTGCACCATCTATAGCCATTGCTTGCGCCCCATATTGACTCATGCCTACACCATGACCACTTCCGTATACATCAAAAATTAATGTTTCATCGTCGTACTTAAGAGTAAAAGCAGATGATTTTAAGCCGAATACTTTCCTTAATTGTGTTCCTTCAAATTCTATACCTGACACATTAATACTTTTTACATTGCCGCCTTCAGTCAGCTTTGGCTCATTAATTATCAAGGTTTCACTTTCAATCTTTTGCTCACCTATAAATTCGTTTAATTTGTTGACAAAATCTGCTTTGGGTACTGATAAGTGAGTGATATAATTCGGATTTTGCATGTCACCCGGACTATCAACACAAATCAGATATGGAAAACTTCCTCCCCATACATCTTGTGAATTTTCGGTAATACCATTGCTGCATGCATGAAACACCGTAGAAGCAATTTCATTGTTATAACTTAAGTATTCACCTTTTGTCGATAAGACCGAATCATTTATTTTATTTATGTAAAAATCACTCTTACTCCCCCACTTTTCTCGCATTTGTTTTTCATCATAGTATGCCTGACAATGGGCAAAATCTGTGCACAAGTCAGCACCTTTATGTTCGGGTGCATCTTTATTAATTTTTCTCAAAGCATATGTTCTGGCTGCAACTGCCTGAGATTTTAAGGCTTCTTCGCCGAATGTTGCCGGCATTTCGGCTGCCACCACACCGGATATGTAGTCTTCAATATCAAGTTTGATAATTTTGCCTGTTTTGCTCTCATATATTTTCAATTGATAAATATTGTCAGAATAGCTTTCATTGAAAAATAGGTTTATAACACATGGCACTACAACAAGCATTACAATCAAAAATGCAAGTCTGAGAAAAAAATCTTTCATTTTTCACCTCATAATCACCACTAAAAGTAAATATAAACAAGCTGTTTATACCATTATACTATTTTTTTGTGCTATATAGAACTATTTCCCAAATATGGTTGATTTGCAAATATTTTTGTGATATAATTCATATTATAATAATTAAGGTGGTGTTTAATATGAATACTATTAACGAAAAAATAGATGCTATCACCCAAAAAGCATATGCCGCATATCAGGTTGACCCCAGTGAATATAATAAATTCAATATTAAAAGAGGACTCAGAAATAAAGATGGGTCGGGTGTGTTGGCGGGCTTCACCAATATCAGCAAGGTGCATGGATATGTTGTGAGCGAAGATGAAAAATGTCCAATCGAGGGCGAACTTTCATACAGAGGCTATGACATATGTGACCTCATTACAAACGCAGGAATAGAAAAAAGATTTGGTTTTGAAGAAATATGTTATCTCCTTTTGATGGGATCTCTTCCCACAAAAAATGAGCTTGAGACTTTCTGCGAATATCTTTCTGAGAACAGAAGTCTCCCTGCGTATTTTACAGAAGATATGATCTTAAAAGCACCAAGCCGCGATGTAATGAACAAAATAGCACGCTCGGTGTTGACTTTGTATTCTTATGATGATAATCCCGATCAGTGCACTCTCGAGAACATAATGCGCCAATCAATACAGCTCATTGCAAGAATGCCTCTTGTGGCTGTGTATGGTTACAGTGCAAAAAAGCATCACTTCGACAATAAAAGTCTTATTCTGCACCAGCCAAAACCGCACCTGAGCATAGCTGAGAATCTTCTCAGAATGCTTAACCCAACTAAAGACTTCACTGCTCTTGACGCCGAAGTTCTTGACACCACTATGATGCTTCATGCAGAACATGGCGGCGGTAATAACTCAGCATTCACATGCAGAGTGCTCTCCTCTTCGGGCACAGATACATATTCAGCAATTGCAGGAGCGATAAGCTCTCTTAAAGGTCCAAAACATGGCGGTGCAAACTTGCAGGTGCTCAAAATGATGGATAACATAATGAAAAATGTGAAAGACTGGACCAGTGATACAGAAATATATGACTATCTGGAGAAAATTGTAAGGAAGAAAGCAAACGACAGAAGTGGTCTGATTTATGGAATGGGTCATGCTGTCTACACACTTTCGGACCCACGCACCTTGCTACTAAAAACCAAGGCTCAGGAGCTTTCAGAACAAAAAAACCTTACCGACGAATTTGATTTATATACACGAGTTGAAAAGCTTGCACCACAGGTTTTTGCTGATGTAAAAGGGACATCAAAAGACCTTTGTGCAAATGTTGACTTTTATTCGGGATTTGTGTACAACACATTGAAGATTCCACCGGAGATGTATACTCCGCTCTTTGCTATAGCAAGAACCCCGGGTTGGTGTGCACACAGAATTGAAGAAGTGCTCTGTGGTGGCAGAATTATCAGACCCGCATACAAAAGCCTTTGCAGAAACCACAAAAAAGTCTATGTACCAATTGAAGAAAGATAATAATTATCAAAAAAAGCATAGTAGCGTAATGCTACTATGCTTTTTTATTACATATTAAGCAAATCCATAAATTCATCGCCTGTAATGGTTTCTTTATCAATGAGATATCGAGAAATAGAATTTAACTTTTGCATATTATCTTTGAGAATACTCTCCGCCTTTTCATAAGCCTTTTCAACCAGCGAAACGACCTCTTTGTCGATGAGGGCAGCAATTTCAGCAGAGCAGGTCAGCGATGTATCATCGCTGAGATAGGGGTTATTGAGCGTTTCAAAAGCTACCATGCCAAATTGCGAGCTCATGCCATAGCGGGTAATCATAGAGCGAGCTATTTTGGTTGCCTGCTCAATGTCATTTGCAGCACCTGTGGTAACTGTGCCAAACATGAGCTTTTCAGCGGCTCTGCCGCCTGTGAAGGTGACTATTTTGTTAAAGGCTTCTTCTTTTGTCATGAGGAATTTTTCATCTTCTTCAACCTGCATGGTATAACCAAGTGCTCCTGAAGTTCGGGGTATGATTGTGATTTTATGAACAGGTGCACTGTTTTTTTGAAGTGCTGCAACAAGAGCGTGACCCACCTCATGATATGCAATGATTTCTTTTTCGCTTTGCGAAATAACCACGCCTTTGCGCTGATATCCTGCAATTATCACCTCAACACTCTCTTCCAAATCGGTTTGTTCCACTTCGATGCGCCCAAATTTTACCGCACGAAGCGCAGCTTCGTTGATGATATTGGCAAGCTCTGCACCGGATGCACCACTTGTGGCATTAGCTATTGCTTTAAAATCAACACCATCGGCTATATTTACCTTTTTAGCATGCACCCTTAAAATAGCTTCTCTGCCGCGCATATCGGGTAGCTCAACAGGAATACGGCGGTCAAAACGGCCAGGACGAAGGAGGGCTTTGTCCAATGAATCGGGACGGTTGGTAGCAGCAAGAATTACCACACCTTTTTTTCCGTCGAAACCGTCCATCTCTGTGAGAAGCTGATTTAGAGTTTGTTCTCTCTCATCATTACCTCCGGAGATTGGCCCTGCATCGCGTCTTTTACCTATGGTGTCAATTTCGTCAATAAAAACGATGCACGGAGCTTTTTCGTTTGCTTGTTTGAAAAGGTCTCTAACCTTAGCGGCACCCATACCAACAAACATCTCAACAAACTCTGAGCCGGAAATCGAAAAGAACGGCACATTAGCCTCACCGGCTACAGCCTGGGCAAGAAGGGTTTTTCCCGTTCCCGGAGGTCCCACTAAAAGTGCACCCTTTGGCAAAGTGGCACCAATAGCTGCATATTTTTTAGGATTATGCAGAAAGTCCACAATTTCTGTGAGTGCTTCTTTGGCTTCATCTTGCCCTGCTACATCGGCAAAAGTTTTGCCTGTTTGAGCTTTGACATATATCTTGGCATTTGACTTGCCAAACGACATTGCATTGCCGCCAAATCCGCCCTTGGCAATCTGCTTGGACAAAAAGCGCCAAAAGATAATCATAATAACAATAGGCACGCCATAGCTAATAATCAATGCAAGCAGAGGCGGTACTTCCTCTTCCCTGACTTTGGTAAATTTGGCTCCAGACTTTTCAAGCTTTGACACAAGCTCGGGGTCATCCATGAGACCCGTGCGGTATACATCGGTATTGTTAGGTGAAGCCAAGCCAAGAAGCGGTGTTTTGTTCTTGGAGGTTTCGTCTTCTTTTAAAGTGTACAGAATATTGTCTGCATCTATTTGCACTTCAGAAATTGACTTGGTGCTGAGTTTTGACAAAAATTCATCATATGTTACATCCTCAACATTATCACCAAAAATAACAGGAAAAACAAAATAATTAAGAACAAAAATTATTGCTACTGCAACTGCAATATAGAATACTTTTCCTTTTTTTATATGCATATATGCCCTCTCTTTCTATAATAACGAAAAAGACTGTTGTTTAAAGAATTATTGACATAGCAAATAAATAATTTGGTTATACAAACTATTTATTGCCAATAAACCCCTTAACACAACAGCCTTTGTTATAACTGATTAGTTCTGTGCTTCTTCTTCGTTCAGTGCATCTTTTCTAGAAAGATTAAATCTGCCCTGACGGTCAACTTCCATAAGCTTTACTTTGATTTCGTCGCCTTCTGAAACTACATCTTCAACCTTGGCAACTCTGCGGTTTTCAAGCTTGCTGATGTGCACCAAACCTTCCCTGCCCGGGAGGAATTCTACAAAAGCTCCGATTTCAATTATTTTAACAACTTTACCTGTGTAAATCTTGCCGATTTCAGGCTCAGCTACGATACCTTCAACGATAGAGAGCGCTTTGTTGCCTGCCTCTTCATCAGTGGTGAGAATAAATACGGAGCCATCGTCTTCGATGTCGATTTTAACACCTGTCTCAGCAATGATTTTTTGAATTGTTTTACCACCGGAACCGATAACGTCTTTGATTTTTTCAACAGGAACTTTTGTTGTGATAATTTTTGGAGCATATGCAGAGAGTTCTGCCCTTGGTTCGGGAATAGCTTTAAGCATAACTTCATCTAAGATATAGTAACGTGCAT
>JAFVSB010000173.1 GCA_017503945.1 Clostridia bacterium | reverse complement strand
TTGCCTAATATAGAAAGTCCATCTTCTTCAGGGAGCATTATATCAAGTAAAATAAGCTGAGCTTATCATTTTTCATCTCCTGCCAAAATTCACTTGGCAAGCTACATCCTTTTACTGCATAACCCTCTTTTTCAAGAGCATAGCAAACGAGCTTGCGGATATTGGCATCATCTTCTACAAAATAAATCATCGCATTCACCTCCGTATATGATTTAATTATACACCAAAACTATTAAAATTTCAATTTTCTTTTACATGCTTGCCTGTGATGGAGTAGATAACCCATTCTGCAATGTTTTCAGCGTGGTCACCGATTCGCTCAAAATACTTTGCGATCATAAACAGGTCAATAAGAGGCTGCGCATTTGCGAGTATTTTAACGATGCAGTGGCGTAAAAACACGCACACTAAAAGTTAAAAAAGAAATTCCGCAAGATAAAAAATCTTGCGGAATTTCCTTTTTTGACTTAGCCAAGCATGGTTTTTCTTTGTTATACTTTATTTTTACTTTCACATTTGCTGCATTTGCCGGCATGTGGACAGCCGATGCATTTTACACCGTCTTTTTTAGACTTTATTATGTAAAATAGAGCTGCACCAACAACAGCAAGTATTGCAACAACAGCTATTATATCAGCCATATCAATAACTCCTTACTTTTGATTTGGCTTTAGTTGCATTTTCTTTTTTCAAGTCATTGTTTGATTTTACAATGAGATATACAACGACCAAAGCCATTAAAGCAACTGCAACAAGTCCTGAAACAAAGCCGGTGCCGAAGTTGCCTTCGGTGATGAATGTGCCTATCTGATACACAAGATAAGCTACTGTATAGCCTGTGCCAAGCTGGAGGGCTATGCCTGAAAACATCCATTTTTTGCTCTTAATTTCTGAATTCATGGCTCCGATTGCTGCAAAACACGGTGGAGTGAAAAGATTGAACATAAGGCAAGCCAATGCTGCAGGTGCAGTGAGGCCAAGAACCTCTGCCACGCCTTGAGCACTACCCTCAACAATGGCAAGCTCTTCAACATCGATAAAGTTGGAAATAGCATACACCGATGCCAAAGTGCCAACAACATTTTCTTTGGCGATAAATCCTGTAACTGCAGCAGCTGCCATCTGCCACACACCAAAGCCAAGAGGAATCAAAAGGACAGCTATTGGATTTGCAATAGAAGCAAGAATTGAAGAGTTGACATCGGCAGCAGGCTGGAAGCTCCAATCATAACCTTGCATGATTGTGACTGCTGCATTACACACAAGAATAATTGTGCCCGCTTTTACTATGTATGCCCAACCACGCGAACACATAGATTTTACTGCATTCCAAAGGCTTGGGATCTTATACTCAGGAAGTTCAATAATGAAAAATGATTTTCTGTTTTTGTGGCCTGCAATTTTGTTAACCAAAAGTGCACCAATGAAAATCAGCACAATGCCTACAAAATACATTGAAGTGCCTACCCAGGCATTGTCGCCAAAGAATGCTCCTGCAAAAAGAGCAATAACGGGCAGTTTGGCACCGCATGGCATAAAGGGAGCAAGCATTGCGGTGGCACGGCGTTCTCGCTCATTGCGAATTGTGCGGCAAGCCATGATACCGGGAATGGCGCAGCCTGTGCCTATTACAAAAGGAATGACCGATTTGCCCGAAAGACCAACTTTTTTGAAAATGGGGTCAAGAACCACAGTTGCACGCGCCATGTAGCCACAATCCTCAAGAAGTGCAATGAGGAAATACATGACCATTACAAGAGGAAGGAATCCGATAACTGCGCTCACACCACCAACAATACCATCAACGACAATGGTTTGCAAAATCGGGCTTGTGTGTGCCATCCATTGTGCAACAAGTTCGCCAAAGCCATCGATTAACGGGCAGAGCACTGATTCGGCAAGCCAGGGGCCAAGCCAAGCCTGTGACACCCAGAACACAAACCACATAACAACTGCAAATATAGGAAGACCAACCCACTTGTTGGTAAGGACAGCGTCAATCTTATCCTGAGCATTTTTCTTGTTGGTCATAACCTTACGGGTTTCAACTTTGGCAACAATTGAATTAACAAATGCAAATCGCTCTCTGTCGGCAGCTTCTACAGCAGCTTTGCTCAACAAATCAACATCGGCCTGGCTGTAGGGAGAGGTCTGCAGCGTGCCTGCAACACTTAACGCAACTTCTATGAGGCGGTCAAGGCCATTGTCGGCTGCAGTTGTTGAAACCGTTTCGACCACAGGACAACCGAGCTTGTCTGACAGAAGGTCAGCATTGATTACGGTTTTTTTCTTTTCGTTGACATCACTTTTGTTGAGAGCAACCACAACAGGGATTTCGAGCTCAAGAAGCTGCGTTGTAAAAAACAAGCTTCGGCTGAGATTGGTTGCATCAACAATATTGATGATAACATCAGGATTTTCATTTTTTACATAGCTGCTTGTTATGCTTTCTTCAGAAGTGAACGGAGACATAGAATATGCACCCGGAAGATCTACGGCCACTATCTCATCTACCCCGTTACAAAAGCTTTTTTTAATAAGAGCTTCTTTCTTATCAACGGTAACACCAGCCCAGTTGCCAACACGCTCATTACTGCCGGTGAGTGCATTGAACATTGTGGTTTTACCGCTGTTTGGATTGCCAGTTAAAGCAATTCTCATATTGTTTCCTCCCTACATGTGTTAATCATATACTCAAGTTAGCAAAGACTAACTAATTGACAAAATATATACGACCTAAAGATCCCCTCGGTCGTTTATACCTTTATACTATAATCGCCTGTGCAAGTTCATTGTCTATATTATAGCGACTGTCTTTGATGGCAACAATACAACCACCTTTGAGGTGCGAGATAACAGTGATGCTTTCGCCGCTGTAGCATCCCAAAGAAAAAAGAAACGCATTGAGCTCTTCATCATCGGTATCAATTTGCTTTATAATATATTCTTTTTCTTCAATAGCTTGCATCAAATTCATAATAATCCCTCTGTTCATGCAATTAGTCACAACTAACTATCTTGGAGTTAGTTTAACATAACTCTCGCTTTTTGTCAAGTATTCCCTTTAAAAATATTCAACTTTAGGACAAATTATACCCGACATGCAAACAGATGATTAAAAAATTATATAAATAGCACAAAAGGACCGACAAGCGGCCCTTTTGTGCTTATAAAAGAAACAGTTTTGAAATGAGATTTATGGCTATGCATGCTGCCATGCCAAATAATGTGGGCAAAAGAAACGATACTGCACTCCATTTGAAGCTGCCGCTTTCTTTTTGAATTGTCATGAGAGTGGTGGAACACGGCCAGTGCATGAGGAAAAAAACAACAGCGCAAATTGCCGTGGTGATGGTCCATCCATTTGCACACAGGATTGAGCCAATAGACAAAAAGCTCTCATTGGATGTGAGAACGCCGCCTGAGGTATACATCATAAGAGCTATAGGGAGAATAATCTCATTGGCAGGTATACCCAAAAGGAAAGCTGAAAGCATGGTGCCATCGAGCCCCATGACTTTGCCAAGCGGGTCAAGAAAGCTTACAAGATATTGAATAAGTGGCTCACCGCCCAGTGTGAGATTTGAAACAAGCCATATGATTATGCCTGAAGGAAAAGCTACAACTGCGGCACGAAACAGCACAAAGATAGTGCGATTGAGCAGAGAGCGAACGAGAATCTGCCCTATTTGCGCTCGCCGAAATGGCGGAAGTTCAAGTGCAAATGAGCTTGGCACGCCTTTTAAAAGTGTTTTGGAAAGAATCTTTGAAGCAAGCATAGATGCCATCACTCCTATTACAACAAGCAGTGAAAGAATGACAGCAGAGCCGAGATTGGGAGATTGAGAAGATGTGAAAAATACGCAAATCAGACAGATGAGTGACGGAAATTTGCCATTGCATGGAATGAAAGCATTGGTCATGATGGCAATAAGGCGTTCTCTTGGCGAATCAATAATTCTGGCACCTGTGACCGCTGCGGCATTGCAGCCAAAACCCATGCAGGTGGTGAGTGCTTGCTTGCCGCAGGCATTGCATTTTTTGAATGCTTTATCAAGATTGAAGGCTACCCTTGGCAGATAGCCTACATCTTCCAAAATGGTGAACAAAGGAAAGAAAATTGCCATTGGCGGCAGCATGACCGCCACAACCCACGCAAGGACTCGGTATCCGCCAAAGGCAATCATGTTACATACAAAGTCGGGAAGATTAAGTGCAAAAAGGAACTTGTAAAGAGGAACTTCGAATGACAAAAGAAGGTCTGACAAAAGCGCGCTCGGATAATTGGCGCCTTTGAGAGTGATATAAAAAACCACCGACAAAAGAACCAGCATTATTGCAAAGCCTGTGTATTTGCCTGTGAGGATTTTATCGGTTATTTTGTGAGCATAGCTGCGGTTATCGGCACGGGTGCAAACCGCGGCACGGCTTATTCTGCCGGCAGTTCTTACGATGTTTATGGCTATGATGTCTGATATGTCGTTTTCTTCAATTGCGTAATCAAACAAAAAATTTAGTGCACGATGTCTGGCAGATACTATAGATGCATATTTGAGAGCATCATTGTTGCAAAGCCTTTCAATCTTTTGCCACATTCTGTTATCATTTTCCAAAAGCCTCAGAGCAATGTAGCGGTCATTCGCAAAAAGAGGCAATCCCTTTAGTGCGCACTGCACAATTCGCACCGCCTTTTCCAAACAGGTGCCATATGACACTGCGATATGCCTTTTTGCTTGATTATGAGCGAGTGATTCAAATAAAGCCTCAAAGCCATTTTTTTTGCGGGCGTTGATTTTGACCACGGGAACACCAAGCTCTTTTTGCAAAACAGTTGTGTCTACTTTGATTCCGTTTTTGGCTGCCTCATCTGCCAGATTTATGCAAACAACAACATTTGACACAGCTTCGCATATTTGCAAAACCAAATTCAGATTTCGCTCTATTGCCCCTGCATCACACACCACTACCACTGCATCGGCACCTGGTGAACATATGGCATCACCGGCGCAAACCTCTTCGGCAGAGTGAGCCTTGAGCGAATAACAACCGGGAACATCGACCAGGGTGTATTTTTGGGCGTTGTGAGTGTATGTACCAAATGCAGTTGCTACTGTTTTGCCCGACCAATTGCCAGTGTGCTGATTGAGGCCTGTGAGCGCATTGAAAAGAGTGCTCTTGCCCACATTGGGATTACCTGCAAGCACTACGAGTTTTTCGCCCGAATCCCGATGCGGCAAAGAATTTTCATTCACACAGTAAACACAGGTTTTACTCATATAATCACCTCTGAAGATTTATTATATTAATATATGAGTAAAAATGATTTATGTGAGCAATTATATATTTAAAAGATTTCTTTTTTTACCATTTTTGTATTGAAAAAGCCATCATCGTGTGGTATAATATGTTGCAATGTGTATCCATTACTTAGGAAAAGAGTGATTAATATATGGATAATCAAAAGAAGGCTTCTGGTGCACTCTTTTTTGACACAAAAAAGTTTGTAAAGGCGTTCTTGGTATCTATAGTGTTTACCATAGCAGCTACCATAGTACTTGCAGGATTGTTTTTAAAGGGCAACAACCTTGAAAATCTTTTGTATTATGCAAGAGTTCCAATGAGTGATGGCAGCACCCAAGCCATCAAAAATTGCGTTGAATTTTGTGTGCCTACGGCAATATCTATATTTGTGCTTACAAACATTCTTTCGTTTATAATACTCATTAATAAGAGCACT
>JAFVSB010000172.1 GCA_017503945.1 Clostridia bacterium | reverse complement strand
CCAAACTGCGCTATACCCCGAAAAGTGTGTTAATTTATACGACTCGCCTATTATATCACAAACAAATCACAATTTCAAGTGTTAATTTTAATAATTTGACAATTCTTTTTTGAAATGATAAAATACACAGTGGAGGTGCTATATATGAATGACCTTTCTGCAATAATTCGTGATGAAATTAAAAAACAATACAAGAGCGTGCGTCAGTTTTCCATTGCCAGCGGCATACCGCAAACCACTCTCATCAGTGCTGTCAACAATGGCATAAGCGGCACTGCCTACGACACGGTTGTGAAGATATGCTCGCTTCTTCACATTGAGCTTGTCAATTATGACACCCACATAGTAATGACCGATGATGTCATAAACATGATAAATATGTTCAACTCTCTTGACGAAAAGGGCGAGCACGCGGTCATGGCATTCATGGCAATGGAGTTTGAACGGTGCAACGGCACACTCGACCATATTGCCAGAGCCACCGAACAGTCAAACGAGCTTGTAGAGCGAAAGCTCGCCGACCAAAAATCGCAGAATCCTTTTGAACTCATAAATGTTATAAAAAGTAATCAATAAAAAATGCACTCCGTTATTTTGCGGAGTGCATTTTGGTTATAATCAGAATTCAAGCTTGCTTTCAATGTAAGCAATAACCTCGTCCATAGGCAGAGTAATCTGCTCCATGGTGTCGCGGTTTCTCACTGTTACATTGCCTGTTTCTTCAGTGTCAAAATCATATGTAACACACCATGGTGTACCGATTTCGTCCTGACGGCGATAACGCTTGCCTATGCTGCCTGCATCATCAAATTCGCAGTTGAATTTTTTGCTCATTTTTTCATAAAGCTCATATGCTTTGTCGGAGAGCTTTTTAGAAAGTGGGAGCACAGCAGCCTTCACGGGTGCAAGGGCCGGGTGGAATCTCATTACCACTCTTGTGTCATTTTCGCCAACCTGCTCTTCATCATATGCTTCAACGAGGAAGGCAAGAGCCACACGGTCAGCACCGAGTGATGGCTCAACGCAGTAGGGGGTGTATCTTTCGTTTGTAACGGGGTCGATGTATTCAAGCTTTTCGCCCGAGTGCTCACTGTGCTGCTTGAGGTCAAAGTCAGTACGGTCGGCAATGCCCCAGAGCTCGCCCCAGCCAAAGGGGAACATGAACTCAATGTCGGTGGTGGCATTGCTGTAGTGTGAGAGCTCTTCGGGGGAGCGGTCTCTCATTTTGATGTTTTCTTCGGCAATGCCGAGAGAAAGCAGCCAGTTTTTGCAGTAGTCTTTCCAATATGCAAACCATTCAAGGTCTTCGCCGGGCTTGCAGAAGAATTCAAGCTCCATCTGTTCAAATTCTCTTGTTCTGAAAGTGAAGTTACCGGGAGTGATTTCGTTTCTGAAGGATTTACCAATCTGACCTATGCCAAAGGGGATTTTCTTTCTTGTGGTTCTCTGCACATTTTTGAAGTTTACAAAAATACCCTGTGCAGTTTCAGGTCTGAGAAACAGCTCTGCAGTAGAATCCTCGGTTACACCCTGGAAGGTTTTGAACATAAGGTTGAATTTTCTGATGTCGGTATAGTTGTGCTTGCCGCATTTGGGGCACACAATGTTATTTTCGTTGATGTAGGCAAGCATTTTTTCGTTTGACCAGCCGTCAACTGTGATGCTTTCGCCTTTTTCAAAATGCCATTCTTCTATGAGTTTGTCGGCACGATGACGGGATTTACATTCCTTACAATCCATGAGAGGATCACTGAATCCGCCCACATGACCTGATGCCACCCATGTTTTGGGATTCATCAGGATTGCCGCATCAAGACCCACATTGTATGGGGATTCCTGAACAAACTTTTTCCACCATGCTTTTTTTACATTATTTTTAAATTCCACACCCAAAGGACCGTAATCCCATGTGTTGGCAAGACCGCCGTATATTTCAGAGCCTGAATATACGATACCCCTGCCCTTGCAAAGAGCAATGATTTTTTCCATTGTCTTTTCGCTGTTTAGCATTTATATCATTCCTTTCATTAGATACATTCAATATATTTCATATCATAACTGAAATCACATATTTTGTCAAGGGCGATTGCCCTGCAACTGTTATTACTTATTAATATTGACTATTGAAAATCGACATTATTTGTGTTATACTGTTAATGTTTATAAATTTTTATAGTTGAAAGGATAGTTGCTATGAAAAAAGTTGCAATAGTAATGGGCAGTGACAGCGATCTTCCCAAGCTCACCCCTGCCGTAGATAAACTCAAAGAATTTGGCATTCCATGCGAGGTCCGCGTTATCAGCGCTCACCGCACACCCATGCAGGCGATTGAGTTTTCATCATCTGCCAAGGACAACGGCTTCGGCGTAATCATTGCTGCTGCAGGCAAAGCTGCTCATCTTGCAGGCGTGCTTGCTGCCAACACCACACTCCCCGTTATCGGTATTCCCATCAAGGCCTCTGTGCTTGACGGTATGGATGCTCTGCTTGCCACCGTTCAGATGCCGTCGGGTATTCCCGTTGCAACCGTAGCAATAGACGGCAGTGCCAATGCTGCAATCCTTGCAGCTCAGATTATAGCTCTCGGCGATGATGAGCTTGCAGATAAGCTCTGTGCAATGAGAGAAAAAATGACCGCCGATGTCATAGCCAAAGACGCAGCGGTTAAATCCCAATTCGAATAATACAGGAGGTACTCTGATATGGATAAAAGCTTTAGCGAAAGCTACAAATCTGCCGGTGTTGATATCACTGCCGGCTACAGTGCAGTAAAACTCATGAAAGAGCATATAGCACGCACCGAAACAAGCGGTGTGGTGTCTGATATAGGCGGCTTCGGCGGTCTTTTCATGCCCGACATGCAGGGCATATCCCAGCCTGTGCTCGTAAGCGGCACTGACGGCGTGGGCACTAAGCTCAAGATTGCATTTCTTATGGACAAGCACGACACAGTGGGCATTGACTGTGTGGCAATGTGTGTCAATGACATCATCTGCTGTGGTGCAAAGCCCCTTTTCTTCCTCGACTATATTGCATGCGGCAAAAATGTGCCCGAAAAGATTGCCTCCATCGTGTCGGGTGTGGCAGAAGGCTGTGTGCAGTCGGGCGCTGCTCTCATCGGCGGTGAAACTGCCGAAATGCCCGGATTTTATCCAATTGATGAATATGACCTTGCAGGTTTTGCAGTGGGCATGGTTGACAAAGCAAAGATATACGATAACACTAAGGTTGCCGAGGGTGATGTGATTGTGGCTCTCCCTTCATCGGGCATCCATTCCAATGGCTACTCTCTCGTGCGCAAGGTGTTTGATGTAGAAAACCGTGACCTTAATGTATACAGTGACGAGCTTGGCAAAACAATAGGCGAAGAGCTCCTCACACCCACCAAAATATATGTAAAAGATATCGCAGCCATCGACGCTGTAGCCACCATTAAGGCAGTGTCACACATCACAGGCGGCGGCTTTTATGAAAATATTCCGCGCAGTATTCCCGATGGCTTCAGCGCCAAAATCGAAAAGAGCGCAGTTAAAATTCTTCCTGTGTTTAATATGCTTCAGTCTCTGGGCAATATCCCCGAAAGAGACATGTTCAACACCTACAACATGGGTGTGGGCATGAGCATTGTAGTGAGCAAAAACGATGCCGACAAGGTTCTCGGTGCAGTAAGTAACTCCTACATAATCGGCGAAATTGTCAAAGGTGACGGCGGGGTGCAGTTATGCTAAAAAACATAGCAGTTCTCGTAAGTGGCGGCGGCACCAATCTGCAGGCTCTCATTGATGCCGAAAAAAGCGGCATCATCAAAAGTGGCAAAATTACTCTTGTTGTGTCCGACCGCGAGGGTGCATATGCTCTTGAGCGTGCCAAAAATGCAGGCATAGCAAGCGCCTATGTAAAAAAAGGTGCCGATTTTGAAGCAAAGCTCATCGAAGCTCTCGAAGAAGCCAAGGTTGACATCATAGTGCTTGCAGGTTTTCTCTCCATTTTGTCGGAGAGCTTTGTAAAGCGCTATGACAAGCGCATCATCAATGTTCACCCCTCGCTTATTCCCTCATTTTGCGGTGATGGCTTCTATGGACTTCGTGTTCACGAGGCTGCTCTCAAAATGGGCGTGAAGGTGAGCGGTGCCACCACTCATTTTGTAAATGAAATCACCGACGGCGGTGAGATTATAATGCAAAAAGCTGTTGAAGTGCTCGATGGTGACACTCCCGAGACTCTTCAAAAGCGTATCATGGAGCAGGCAGAATGGAAGATTTTGCCCCTTTCGGTAGAAAAGGTGTGTGCTCGCAATTAATTGATGAAAGGGTAATACAAGCTTATGAATATTATGGTAATTGGCGGCGGCGGCCGTGAGCATGCCATTGTGCACAAGCTCAGCCAAAGTCCGAAAGCAGACAAAATATATGCCCTCCCCGGCAACGGCGGCATTGCTGCCGAGGCGCAGTGTGTGCCCATCAGCGCAACTGACATTGACGGCATAGTTGAATTTGCAAAATCACACGATATCGATTTTGCAGTGGTTGCTCCCGATGACCCGCTTGTGCTTGGTGCAGTAGATGCGCTAAATGCCATCGGCATCAAATGCTTTGGCCCCGATGCCAAAGCTGCCATCATTGAGGGCAGCAAGGTTTTCTCCAAAAACCTCATGAAGAAATACAATATCCCCACAGCACTCTATGAAGTGTTTGATAACCCATCTGATGCTGTGGCATACATAGAAAAAGGCAGCTTCCCCGTTGTAATCAAGGCCGACGGTCTGGCTCTCGGTAAGGGCGTTATCATAGCTCAGGATTTTGCCGAAGCAAAAGACGCTGTGTCCATGATTATGGAAGACAAGGTGTTTGGCAAATCGGGCAACAACATTGTTGTTGAAGAATTTCTCACAGGTCCCGAGGTGTCGGTGCTTTGCTTCACCGATGGCAAGACAGTTGTGCCCATGGTTTCTTCCATGGACCATAAGCGCATCGGTGACGGCGACACAGGTCTCAACACAGGCGGCATGGGCACCATTGCCCCCAACCCCTGCTATACTGATGCAGTTGCCGAAGAGTGCATGCGCACCATATTCCTGCCCACCATTGAAGCTATGAATGCCGAAGGCCGCACCTTCAAAGGTTGCCTCTATTTTGGACTCATGCTCACTCCCAAGGGTCCCAAGGTTATTGAATATAACTGCCGTTTTGGTGACCCCGAAACTCAGGTAGTCCTTCCACTTCTTGAATCAGACCTTCTCGACATCATGATTGCCACAGCCGACGGCACCCTTGCCGATGCCGAGGTTAATTTCTCAAGCGGTGCTGCTGCTTGTGTGGTTGTTGCATCTGATGGCTATCCCAAGGCTTATGACAAGGGCATAGAAATCACCGAAAAGCCACTCGGCGCTGATTGCTTTGTATATCATGCAGGCACAGCTCTCAAAGATGGCAAGCTCGTCACCTCGGGAGGCAGAGTTGCAGGCGTCACTGCCACTGCACCCACTCTTGCCGAAGCTCTCGCCAAGGCATATGCCGCAACCGAAAGCTTTGAATTTGCCAATAAATACATGAGAAAAGATATAGGACAAAAGGCTCTTGCCATTTTGAAAGGATGAACAAATTTGGTATACAGAATCTATTCCGAAAAGAAACCCGGTCTTGACAACGAAGCCCGCGGTCTCCTTGCCGAAGCCACTCAGCTTTTGGGCATAGAGGCATTAGAGAGCGTGCGCATTTTCAACAGATATGATGTTGAAAACATTGACTCCGACCTTTTTGAGCGAAGCAAACGCACAGTTTTCTCTGAGCCTCAGCTCGACAATATATATGATGAGCTTCCCGAAACTGACGGCACAGTGTTTGCAGTAGAATACCTCCCCGGTCAGTTTGACCAGAGAGCCGACTCCGCTGCTCAGTGCATTCAGCTCATGTCACGCGCTGAGCGCCCCACAGTGCGCACTGCCAAGGTGTATATCCTCGGCGGTAAGCTCACAAATGATGATGTGGCAGCCATCAAGAAATATGTCATCAACCCCGTTGAAAGCCGCGAGGCATCACTTGCAACCTACGAGTCGCTTGCAAATGTATCGGGCACTCCCGAGCCTGTTAAGACCATTGAAGGCTTCATCAAGATGGATGCCTCCGAGCTCAAAAAGCTTCTTGATGATATGGGTCTTGCCATGGATTTTGATGACCTTTCCTTCTGTCAGAGCTATTTCCTCTCAGAAGATCGCGACCCCACAATTACCGAAATCAAAATGATAGATACCTACTGGTCTGACCACTGCCGTCACACCACCTTCCTCACCACCATCGACGGTGTGGAATTTGAAGACGAGCTCAACAAAAAAGCCTTTGACCGCTATGTGCAGACCCGCACCCTCACAGGCCGTTCCAAACCCATGAACCTCATGGACATTGCCACCATGGCAGTGAGATATCTTCGCACCACGGGCAAGCTCGACAAGCTTGACGAATCCGAAGAAATCAACGCCTGCACAGTAAAGATAGATGTTGATGTTGAGGGTGAAAAGCAGAAATGGCTGCTCCTTTTCAAAAACGAAACCCACAATCACCCCACCGAGATAGAACCCTTCGGCGGCGCTGCCACATGCATAGGCGGTGCTATCCGTGACCCGCTTTCGGGCAGAGCCTATGTGTATCAGGCAATGCGTGTGACAGGTGCGGCAGACCCGCTTCGCCCCGTGTCGGAAACAATCCCCGGCAAGCTTTCGCAGCGCAAAATCGTCACCACTGCTGCCAACGGCTATAGCTCCTACGGCAATCAGATTGGTCTTGCCACAGGTCAGGTAGACGAGCTCTATCATGACGGCTACGCTGCAAAACGCCTTGAAATCGGTGCGGTTGTAGGTGCGGCTCCTGCCGAAAATGTGCGTCGTGAGCGCCCTGCCCCCGGTGACATTGTAATCCTTCTCGGCGGCCGCACAGGCCGTGACGGCTGCGGCGGTGCTACAGGCTCGTCAAAGTCGCACAGCATGGAATCTCTCGAATCATGCGGTGCCGAGGTGCAAAAGGGCAATGCCCCCGAAGAAAGAAAGCTTCAGCGCCTTTTCCGCAACAAAGAAGCCTCCACACTCATCAAGCGCTGCAATGACTTTGGTGCAGGCGGTGTGTCGGTTGCCATTGGCGAGCTTGCCGATGGTCTTAGCATCAATCTCAATGCCGTTCCCAAAAAATATGATGGTCTCGACGGCACCGAGCTTGCCATCAGCGAATCTCAGGAGAGAATGGCTGTGGTAGTTGCTCCCGAAGATGTAGAAAAATTCAAAGCTCTTGCCGACTCAGAAAACCTCGAAGCCACTGTTGTTGCCACAGTGACCGAAGAGCCTCGACTTGTGATGCAGCACGACGGCAGAAAGATAGTAGACCTTTCGCGCGAATTCCTCAATTCCAACGGTGCCGAAAAGCACATGAATATATCTGTAGAAAAACCCTCGGCTTATGACAAAGCAATTGGCGAAGGCTCTTTTAAAGATAAGCTCGCTTCTCTTGCCGATGACCTCAATGTGTGCTCCAAGCGCGGTCTCAGCGAGCGTTTCGACTCCACCATCGGTGCAGGCTCAGTGCTCATGCCCTTTGGCGGTAAGCATCAGATGACACCCGCTCAGGCTATGGCAGCCAAGATTCCTCTTGAACGCAAAGAAACCGACACCTGCTCGGTTATGTCATGGGGCTACAATCCCTACATCACCGAAAAGAGCCCATATCATGGTGCATATCTTGCAGTTGTCGAATCAATCTCCAAGCTCGTAGCCACAGGTGCTCCACTTGATGATTGCTACCTCACATTCCAGGAATATTTCAAAAAACCAGGCAATGATCCCAAGCGTTGGGGTGAGCCTCTCAGCGCACTTCTCGGTGCATTCTCGGCTCAGCTCGACTATGGTGTGGCATCGGTAGGCGGCAAGGATTCCATGAGCGGCAGCTTTGAAAAAATAGATGTTCCGCCCACGCTTGTTTCCTTTGCAATCACAGTTGGCGATGCCAAGAAAATCATTTCGCCCGAATTCAAAAAGGCTGGCTCCAAGGTATATTGCCTTGCTCCCAAATATAATGAAGACAATCTCCCCGATGCCAAAGCTCATAAATCACTCTTTGGCACTGTCACATCTCTCATTGCAAACGGCAAGGTCATCTCAGCCTACACTCCCACCTATGGCGGTATTGCAGAAGGCATCATGAAAATGACCTTTGGCAACAAGATTGGTTTTAATTTTGAATCATCTCTCAGTGATGAATACCTCTTCGGTTATAACTATGGTGCATTCATCGTAGAGGCAACCGAGGCTATAGACGGAGCAGTGTTGCTTGGCACAACCACCGACTCCTATACCATCACCAAGGGTGACGAGAGCGTTTGCCTCGATGCTTTGCAAAAAATATATGAAGACAAGCTCGAGAGCGTGTTCAGCTGCAACATTGCCACCGAGGATAAGCCACTCCCCACAGTATCATATGAAGCTAAAAAAATAGCAACTCCCAAGATTGGCATTGCAAAGCCCAAGGTGCTCATTCCTGTGTTCCCGGGCACCAACTGTGAATATGACACCGCTAAGCGCCTTGCAAAAGCAGGTGCCGAGCCTGAGATAGTTGTCATCAATAACCTCACTTCAGCAGGTGTTGCGCAGTCGGTTGAGACCATAGCCAAAAAAATTGCCCAGTCTCAGATTATCTTCATCCCCGGCGGCTTCTCAGGCGGTGACGAGCCCGACGGCTCTGGCAAGTTCATCACAGCTTTCTTCCGCAATCCTTTGGTGAAAGATGCAGTAAATGAGCTTCTCAAAAACCGCGACGGTCTCATGGCTGGCATATGCAACGGCTTCCAGGCTATCATCAAGCTTGGTCTTATGCCCTACGGCGAGATTATCGACACCGATGAAAACTCTCCCACACTCACATTCAACACTATTGGCCGTCACCAGTCGCGCATAGTGCGCACCCGCATTGCATCTAATCTTTCACCATGGCTTTCAAAGACCAAGGTTGGCGATGTATATAATGTAGCAATCTCTCACGGCGAAGGCAAATTCCTTTGCTCCGAAGACCTTGCAGCTCACCTTGCTGCAAACGGTCAGGTTGCCACACAGTATGTTGACCTTGCAGGCAACCCCACCAATGATATCCGCTTCAACCCCAACGGCTCAGTGTTTGCCATCGAAGGTATCACATCAGCCGACGGCAGAGTCTTTGGTAAGATGGGTCACTCCGAGAGAATAGGAGCCAACCTCTACAGAAATGTTGAAGGCAACTACGATATGCAGATGTTTGAAGCTGCAGTTGAATACTTCAATATATAATAGTTAATCAACCGCACCATAGCCAAAATGACTATGGTGCGGTTTTTGCGCGGTTTAATCCGCATATTTGCACAATTACTTCATTATATATATGCAGAGTTTTATATATTTCAAATCATTTTACTCGTTTTACCAAATTATTCTTGACATTTTTCGTGAAAAATTATAAAATACAATTAATAGTGGTGTTTTGCGGGCTTTTGCATTTCATTCGCCATTCTGATCGCAGCGAAGAATCTTAGAACCTGAGATGCAAAAGTTAATGGCAAGCACGCTTAATATGGTTGTTATAACAAAGAATGTAACATAGTTTACTCTATCTTTACATTTTTGTTACAACAATAAATCCCGCATTGACTATAATATTTTAGGGTGTTATAATCAGTGCAAGGTTAGAGAGTATCTAACCGTAGTGTTAAGTTGTATTTGAATGAGATGCGGCTTAATCACGATAAACCTCAACATCTCATTCAAAAAAATATTATTAAGGGAGGATTTGAGAATTATGAAAAATCTCAAAAAAGTTCTTGCACTCGTTGTTGCATTAACAATGGTGCTCGGTACTGTTGGCTTCGCTGCTTACACAGATGTAGCTGAAGATGCAGCTGAATACACAGCAGTATCCACACTGTCTTCTCTCGGTATCCTCACAGGATATGAAGACGGTTCTTTCAAACCCGCGGGTGACATCACAAGAGCTGAATTTGCAGCTGTTGTATGCCGTGCTTTAGGTGCTAAAGTTTCCGGCTCAGCTGTAACTGGCTTCTCCGATGTTGCTGCTGATCACTGGGCTTCTGCATACATTGCTTACTGTGCAGGCGCTGGCATCGTTAACGGTATGGGCGATGGCACATTTGCTCCTGATGCAAATGTAACTGTTGAACAGGCTGTTAAAATGCTCGTTGTAGCTCTCGGTTACGAACCCGTGGCTGCTGCTAAGGGTGGTTACCCCACAGGCTACATGGTAGTTGCTAACACCAACGGTATCACCGATGGCGTTGGTGCCGCTCAGACTGCAGCTGCTGCAAGAGGCGTTGTTGCTCAGCTCGTTTACAATGCACTTGATGTTCCTATGATGGTTCAGGATGGCTTCGGCACTCAGGTTTCTTTCGAAGTTGCTGACGGTAAGGGCGATCACCCCGATTATCAGTCACTCCTCACAGGTCTCGAAGTTGCTAAACTCGAAGGTGCTGTAACAGGTACTGCTATCATTCCTTCTATCACAGCAGACAAAGCTGAAGCTGGTTATGTATGGTATGAGTTCAATGAAGCTAACGATGATGCATACTTCGAAGATGAGCTCTACTATGAAAGAAACGAAAAAGCTTTCGCAGTTGCTGAAGGCGTAGACGCTGATGCTTTCTTTGGTTATTCTTCAGTTGTATATGTTCGTGAAATTTCCAGAAACAAATACGAAATCATCGCTATTATGCCTGGTGAAGACAGCGAAACAATGGAACTCGGTATCGAAGATATCGACGCTATCGAACTCCTCTCTGAAAGCGCAGCTGCTATAGACTACTACACAGATGCTGACAAGTATGACACCAAAACTGTTAAACTTGAAGCTGGTTTCGATTTCTACTGGAACTATGACACCAAAAAAGATATCGAAGATCTCAAAGCTCAGGTTGGCTCAAATGCTGATATCGAAATCACACTCATCGAAAACGATGGTGACAACAAATTTGATGTAGTTGTTGTTAAAGAATACACTTATGACAGAGTAGACACTGTTGAAGCTGAAAAAGACAGATTCGATGGCGCTGACTACAAATTCGTATTCGATTTCGAAGACGATACAACAGTTATCTCCATCGTTGACAAAAACGGTGAACCCATGGATCTTGCTGATTTTGCAGAAGACGATGTAATCGCTTTCATTTCTGATGGCGCTGGCTCAAGCAGCGGCAGATCTTACAGCTGGATCGAAGTTATCAACCTCGGTCAGAACGCTGTAACTGGTTCAATCGATCAGCTCAAATCCGACGCTGTATTTGTAGATGGCACAGAATACGCTGATATCACTGGCTCTCTCAAACTCGGTGATGAAGGTACATTCTACCTCACAAGAACTGGCAAAATCTTTGGTTATGAAAAATCTGCAGCTGCTGCAAGCAACTATGGTTACATCCTCGGCACAGCTCTCACCGATACTGGTTGGGAGGAAGCTTGGCAGGTTAAAATGCTCACAAAAGACAACGAAATCGTTACTTACACTGTAAGAGATGGTTTCACTGTATACGATAAAGATGGCGATGTTGTTGCTGCTGATATCGACCAGGCTGATAGCTCTGCTGCTCTCGTTTCTGACTTTGCAGTTACAGGCGCTGATGATCAGTTCAAAGCTAATCCGGACAAGAGAATTGTTACCTACAAGCTCGATACCAAAGGCTTAATCAGAGAAATCAACCAGGTTAAAGTTTCTGGTAAGAAGACAAATGAAAAATACAATGCTGATGCTGAAAAACTCTTCACTTCTATCGAAACCAACGCTGTTATCTTCAATGTTGCTGGTTCAAAAGAATCTTCTGCTTTCGTAACAAGTGTATCTTCACTTGTTGATGAAAACGAATACGATGGTTACTATGTAACCAACGCTGATGATGAAGTTGATTGCCTCATCCTCACAAAGGCTGGCAACGTTATCGATTATACTCAGGACCTTGCTATCGTAGCTAGCGTTGCTACTACAAAGGTTAACGAAGAAGATGCTAAGATCGTTAGATACTACACTTCTGGTGACAACACTGTTAAAGAACTCACTATCATGGAAGATGATTCTGTATCTGATGCTATAGATGGTACTTCTTATGCTGATGTAAAAGTTGGCGCTCTCATGATGTTCACAGATGATGGTAACGGCACAGCTGTTGCTTATGCAGTACTTGCTAACGCTGCATTCGATGCAGCAGATGAAGCTAACAGTGCAGCTAAACCCTTCACTGTAAATGCTACTCTTGAAGGCGTTATCGCATCTGATGCTGACCTCGACACAGAAATCGTTTATGGTCAGATCGAATCCACCAAGAAAGTTTCCAAGGGTACCAACATCACACCCGTTGTTGGTGACGGTCTCACAGTTCTCGGCTCAACAAATGCTTACACCATCAAAGATGATTCCACAGCTGACAAAGCTAGAATCTATGTTGGTGCATGGGATGCTTTCGATGTAGGCACTGCAGAGGATTATGATTATGAAAAAGCTAACTGGTTCATCGCTAAGATCGTTGATGGCAAAGTTGCTGACTTCATTACCTTCGCAAGACCCTTCGCATATTAATTCTTAAGTTCTCTAACTTAATTAATTAATCAAAAAGGACCGCGGCGTTATGCCGCGGTTCTTTTTTGCGTGTAAATGTGCTTTCGTTTTGTCATTCTGAACAAGCATTTCTCTTTTTGTCATACTGAATGAGCATTACTTTTTTTGTCATTCTGAGGCGAAGCCGAAGAATCTCAAAACGAGATCTCTCGCTTTGCTCGAAATGACACAAGAATATTCATCTGTAAGGGTGGGGCTTGCTCCACCCGTTTTATGCGCCAATATTAAAACATATATCGCAAAACACTTGAATTTATATCGTTTTTGGTATATAATAATAGAGTTAGTGTAATGTTACACTATAAATACAAAAGAGGTGTCAATATGGCTGCAATAGGTTTTGATAACGAAAAATATCTTCACATGCAATCTCAATATATTCATGAACGCATTGCTCAGTTTGGCGGCAAGCTCTATTTGGAGTTTGGCGGCAAGCTTTTTGATGATTATCATGCATCAAGAGTGCTGCCTGGTTTTGAGCCTGATAGCAAGCTCAAAATGCTCCTGCAGCTTAAAGATAGTGTGGAGATTGTCATCGCCATCAACTCTGCCGATATTGAAAAAAACAAACTCCGTTCTGACCTCGGCATCACCTATGACCTCGATGTTATCCGTCTCATCGATTGCTTCCGTAGCATCGGGCTTTATGTGAGCAGTGTGGTTATGACTCGTTTTGCCGGCCAGCCCACTGTGGTTGCATTTCAAAAGAGGCTCGAAGCTCTTGGCGTCAAGGTATATCGTCATTATAACATCGAAGGCTACCCGTCGGACATTGCCCACATAGTGAGTGATGACGGCTACGGAAAAAATGAATACATTGAAACCTCGCGTGAGCTTGTGGTCATCACAGCTCCCGGCCCCGGCAGCGGCAAGATGGCAACCTGCCTTTCACAGCTCTACCATGAGCACAAACGCGGTGTTCAGGCAGGCTATGCCAAATTTGAAACCTTTCCCATATGGAATCTGCCTCTTTCTCACCCTGTTAATCTTGCATATGAGGCTGCCACGGCAGACCTCAATGATGTTAATATGATTGACCCGTTCCATCTCGAAGCCTATGGCGAGACAACCGTCAATTACAACCGCGATGTTGAAATATATCCTGTTGTTAAGGCTATGCTCGAAAAAATACTTGGTGTGTGCCCCTACAAATCACCCACCGACATGGGCGTAAACATGGCTGGCAATTGCATCATTGATGATGAAATCACCAAAGATGCCTCTCGTCAGGAAATTGTGCGCCGCTATTACACAGCCCTTTGTGACCAACGAAAGGGCACCGTGACCGAAGATGTGGTCTACAAGCTTGAGCTTCTTATGAAAAAAGCGGGCGTCAGCGCTGCTGACCGTGATGTCATTGGCCCTGCATTGCAAAAGGCTGCTCTCACGCACACCCCGTGTGCGGCTTTAAAACTGCCCGATTCGACCATAGTCACAGGGCGCACCTCGGAGCTTTTGGGCGCATCGGCTGCCCTTCTTTTAAACGCGCTCAAGGCGCTTGCTGGCATTGATGATGGCATACATCTCATCTCGCCCACCATCATTGAGCCAATTCAACATCTCAAAACTGACCACCTAGGCAATCGTAACCCCAGACTCCATACCGACGAAGCCCTCATTGCTTTGTCAATCAGTGCCACAACTGATGCCAATGCCGAACTTGCCATGCAGCAGCTTGACAAGCTCAGAGGCTGTGAGCTGCATTCATCAGTCATTCTTTCGAGTGTTGACGAAAAAGTATTTCGTCGATTGGGCATCAATCTCACTTGCGAACCTGCCTATCAATGATATCTTGTCATTCTGAGCAAAGCGAACAATCTCAAACGGGATTCCTCGTCACGAAGCTCTTTGCAATGACATGACCCAAATGTGAATATAACTGTAAATTTTAGAACCTTACAGCAAAGGAGCAAATTTGCTATGGACTCACATGTTATGAAAATGGAAACTCTCAAAGAGCTTTACAAAACAGGTCGCGGGCCATCGAGCTCTCACACCATAGGCCCCGAGCGCGCATGCATAGCTTTCAAAGAGCGCAATCCCCAGGCCGATGAGTTCAAAGCGGTGCTCTATGGCTCTCTTGCCAAAACAGGCAAAGGTCATGGCACTGATGCAGTCATTATCAAAACCTTTGCTCCGCATGCATGCACCATTGAGCTTGATGTGACATGTGAGGATTTGCCTCACCCAAACACAATGGACCTTTATGCCATCAAAGATGGCGCCGTCATTGCCAAGTCGCGCGTGATGAGCGTGGGCGGCGGTAACATCGAATTTGAAGGCGAAGAGGTCAAAGCTCCTGTGATGGTGTATCCTCATTCATCTTTTCGTGAAATTGCCGACTATTGCGCTGAGCACTCAATGGAGCTGTGGCAATATGCCGAAAAGTTTGAAAGTGATGATTTCTGGTCACATATTCGCGCAGCGTGGCATACTATGAAAGAGTGCATCAGACGCGGTCAGAATGATGAGGGCATATTACCCGGTGGACTTGATGTGCACAAAAAAGCAAAGCAGCTTTTTGAAAGCGTAGCTCCAAATGAAAACGAGCGCACCAGAGAAAACCGCAAGGTGTGCGCCTATGCGTTTGCAGTGAGCGAGCAAAATGCGATGGGTGAGACCATAGTCACCGCACCCACATGCGGCGCAGCAGGCGTGCTTCCTGCTGTGCTCTATTACTACCACGAACAGCTCGGCATGACCGACTCCGAAATCGAGCGTGCTCTTGCCACAGCAGGCATCATTGGCAATCTCATCAAAACCAACGCCTCTATCTCGGGCGCCGAGTGCGGCTGTCAGGTTGAGGTGGGTAGTGCCTGTGCAATGGCTGCAGCGGCACTTGGGCAGATAATGCACCTTGCTATAGACAAAATAGAATATGCAGCCGAGATAGCCATCGAGCATCATCTCGGGCTCACCTGTGACCCCATATGCGGTCTGGTGCAGATTCCATGCATTGAGCGCAACGCCGTGGCTGCAATGCGTGCCATCAACGCCGTGAATCTGGCAGGTCTTTTGTATGACACTCGAAAGATATCATTTGACCGAGTGGTGCAGACCATGAAAGAAACAGGACTTGACATGCCGGGGGCATACAAGGAAACCTCCGAGGCAGGTCTTGCCAAAATAAACCTTGCAAACTCTTGACTTTTTATATAAAATCTGATAGAATGTATTGGTGTATGATGAAAATGTGTAAGTAGCCGTTTTGTGATTCTTACAGAGAACAGGTGTCGCTGGCTGGGAGCACCTCAGATAGCAAAGCGCGTGAATTTCAGCATTGGAGTACCTTGCGAAGGTCGTATGATATAAGCAGGGTGTTTGTGCCTCACGCCAAAAGGCATGCAAAGTGCGGAGCGTATGCTCCGAATTTGGGTGGTACCGCGGGTTACAGCTCGTCCCTTAGTGGATAGAGCTGTTTTTTTATTTTAATTTTTGAAAATCATACAGAAAGGATGTAAGCTATGTCACAAAAAACTATGGAAGTAAAAAACGCTTTTTCACAAGCGCTTTCCAAAGTCGAAAACATGGAAGAACTTGAAAAAATCAGAGTTGAATACATCGGCAAAAAGGGCTATGTCACCGAGCTTTTAAAAGAGATGAAGAACCTGTCCAATGAGGAAAAAAAGACCTTTGGTCAACAGGTTAATGTGCTCAAAAATGAGGTCAATGACCAAATTGCCGCCAAAAGAGAAGAACTCAAACAAAAGGAAATTGAGTTTGAAAACAGCCGCATGCCCGAATTTGACATTTCAATTCCCGCCGATCTTGAGCGTGGATCTTATCATCCCATCACTCTCGTTCAGCGCCAGTGTGAGGAGATTTTCCGTTCTATGGGCTTTGCAATCGAAGATTATTCTGAAATTGTGACCGACTATGAATGCTTTGAAGCGCTCAACATTCCCAAGGATCACCCTGCCCGTGATATGCAGGATACTTATTATCTCGAAAACGGTCAGCTCCTCAAATCGCACACATCTGCTGCACAAAATGCCATCTACAAAAAATACAAAGATGCCCTGGTAAATGAAGGCAAGCCCATCAAGGCTATCTTCCCAGGCAGATGCTTCCGCAACGAGGCTACCGATGCCTGCCATGAAAACACCTTCTTCCAGATGGAAGGCGTAATGGTAGACAAAAACATTTCCATTTCAAACCTTATCTTTTTTATGAAAACAATGCTCTCCGAAGTGTTCCAAAAAGACATCAAGGTGCGCCTCCGTCCCGGATTTTTCCCCTTTGTGGAGCCGGGCTTCGAGCTCGACATCAGCTGCCTCATCTGCGGCGGTGACGGCTGCCCCTCGTGCAAGCACAGCGGCTGGCTTGAGCTTTGCCCCTGCGGCATGATTCACCCCGAGGTGCTAAAAGCCGGTGGCATCGACCCCGAAGAGTACACAGGCTTTGCATTTGGCCTTGGCCTCACCCGTCTTGCAATGATGAAATACGGCGTTAAAGACATTCGTGACCTCAACTCAGGCAGTCTCAAAACTCTGTCGCAGTTCACTGATGACAAATAAGAAAGGAGACAACGAACATGCTTTTATCTATGAACTGGATTTCCGATTTTGTGGACCTTTCGGGTCTTGACAAACTCGAGCTTATCAATAAATTCTCTCTTTCAACCGCCGAGGTTGAAAATGAAATATTCTTCAAAGGCTCCGACCTTTCGGGCGTAGTGGTTGCCGAAATCAAATCAGTGGAGCCTCACCCCGATTCCAAAAAACTGCATCTTCTCAAGGTAGATGCGGGTGATTCTGAGCTTGTGGATGTTGTTTGCGGTGCTCCCAATGTGAGAGTAGGTCTTAAGACTGCTTTTGCAAAAGTTGGTGCACAAATCGGTGACATCACCATCTCCCCACGCAAGCTTGCAGGTTACACCTCATGCGGAATGTGCTGCTCTGAAAAGGAACTCGGCATTGGTGACGGCAATGACGGCATCATGGAAATCACCGATGATGTAGCTTGCGGCACTGACCTTAAGTCGATTTATCAAATAGACGACATCGTGTTTGAAGTAGACAACAAATCTCTCACCAACCGCCCCGACCTCTGGGGTCACTACGGCATTGCGCGTGAATTTGCAGCAATTGCAGGCAGAGAGCTTCGCCCATTGCCTACCGCTGACCTTGCAGCATATGATAGCCTCCCCAAGGTTGATTTAAAGATTGAAGACCCCCTTGGCCAAAGATATTCCTGCTTGCAGTTTGAAAATATTTCCACCCATGTGAGCCCCGTGAACATGAGAATCCGCCTTTATTATTGCGGCATGAGAGCGCTCAACTTCCTTGCCGACCTCACAAACTACCTCATGCTCGAAATGGGTCAGCCCATGCATGCTTTTGATTCTCGCAAGGTGGAAAAAATCCGTATCAAGCGCTTTGATAAACCATTCACATTCAAAACTCTCGATGGCATAGAGCGCGAAATCGACGAAAACACCCTCATGATATGCAACGACAACACCCCCGTTGCCATTGCAGGCATCATGGGCGGTCTCGATTCAGAAATCGTGGCAGACACCACCACTCTCACCCTTGAATCCGCCACCTTCGATGCGGCATCTATCCGCAAATCCACAGTTCGCCTTGCTCATCGTACCGATGCATCAATGCGCTATGAAAAATGTCTCGACCCCGAAATGACAACCGTGGCTGTGGCGCGTTTTGTAAAGCTGCTCACAGATATCGACTCAAACGCTAAGGTTGTGTCGGCACTCACCGATGAATATGCGCGCCGCTATGACATGGTGAGCCTCAGCTTCGACAAAGCCTTTGTCAACAAATACACAGGCATCGAAATCTCCAATGATACCATTGTGAAAACTCTCACCTCGCTTGGCTTTGGCGTGGAGCTCAGCGGCGACACCTTCAAGGTTGATGTGCCAAGCTGGAGAGCCACCAAGGATGTCACCATTAAGGCCGACATCATCGAAGAAATCACTCGTATCTATGGCTATGATAATTTTGATATAAACACTGCTGCGGTGCCGCTCTACCCTGTGAGAGCTGCTCAGGAAAAAAGTGATGAAGACCGCATAAAGGACATCTTGGTGAAGCGCTATTCAATGCACGAGCTCCATTCATATGTGTGGGCATATTATGATGAATACAAAGCCCTCGGCATCGAAATCGAGCCCAATGTGGAGCTTGTCAATGCCACCAACCCCAACATAAAAACAATCCGCAAATCCATCGTGCCCACTCAGCTTTGTCAGGTCAAATACAACACACTCTACAGCTCAGATTTTGCAGTGTTTGAGGTTGGCCGCACAGTAGATGGCTATAAAGCCGATGGTCTTTGCAACGAGCGCAAAAAGCTTGCAATCACTTTATATTCCAAGACCAAAGAGATGCAACAGCTCTATTTTGAGCTTCGTGACATACTGGCAGTTATTGCCGATGATATCAAGCACGAAAAGCTTTCCTTTGCCAAAAAAGAAGCCACCCATTCATATCAGCACCCCAAGAATCTCAATGCTGTTTGGTGTGCAGGCAAGGAGCTTGGCGAAATCGGCATAGTGAACTCTGCCGTATCCAAAAAGATTGACAAAAAGGCAAATATCGTGTATGCCGAGCTTGATGTGGCAGATTTTGCAACCATCGCCAATGCAGGCATAGCCTATGAAGAACCTTCCAAATTCCCCGAGATAGAAATCGACCTTTCGTTTGTGACCGACACCTTTGCTCCAATAGCAAAGGCAATAGAGAATGCCTCTTGCTCTCTCATTAAAAAGGTGAGTGTGGTGGACACCTATGCCGACGAAAACGGCAAATCTGTCACAGTGCGCATTATCTTCTCACATGGCGAAAGAACTCTCACCAAAGAAGAAGTACTTGAAGTGGTAAATGGCATAGTTGCCGAGCTTGAAGCACAGAGCATTAAGCTCAAAAACGGATTACCCATGTAAAGAAAAAAGCTGTCGCTTAGCGCGACAGCTTTTTTGTTACAGGATAATGCAGATTAATCCGCCATTGCCTTCATTAATTATTTTTTGCAAAGTTTCTCTTAACTTAAATCTTGCATCGTCGGGCATCTTACCAAGCTTACCCCTTAGACCTTCGTTCACAAGCTCATGCAGCGACTTGCCAAAAATGTTTGTACCCCAGATAGAGGTTGGATTTTCGTCAAATTCATTTAGCAAAAAGTGCACAAGCTCTTCCGATTGCTTTTCGGTGCCCACAATGGGACTCACCTCGGTCTCAATGTCGGCTCTTATCATATGTATGATATGTAGCAAACCCAAGTTCTTAATCGGTTTTGATTTTATGATGTGTATTATAACGTATATTTCAGTATTTTTCAAGGCTTTTTTACATTCGATAAAAGTGTGGCAATACACAGAATTATTGAAAGTGCAAAATGGCGATATAGGAATTGACCTATACCGCCTTTGTAGTTTATTCAAGACGATAGCATAGGTCGTAATTGAACGTTAAGTTATATGCTTTTAATGACCTTGTATTACCACCTCGTGTTTGTATTATTTGCCCACTACCAAATGTTAAAGTGTGAGAGTTTTCTGTAAAGTTTTGTGGAGCAGTCGGAAGAAGTTTAAGAAAGATTTTTAAATCAATTTGATTTTCAACTTCGCTCTTATAAACTACAATCTTATCAACAAAACTATCAACAACATTTTTGT